>PIYF01000035.1 GCA_003601875.1 Candidatus Bathyarchaeota archaeon
ATTCAGCTGCATACGCTATATATGCTAGAGAAAAACGTTACATGACTGAATATGGAACATCAAAGCTTAATGACCTTGACTATTTCCCCTGTTCATGTCCAAAATGCGTAAAAATGACACCTAAAGAAGTTTTAGAACTGCCTCAAAATGAAAGACAGGCTTTCCTAGCTGAACATAACCTTTACGTTTGCATAACGGAACTTAAAAGAATAAAGAAAGCTATAAAAGAGGGTAGACTTTGGGAACACTTAGAAATTAGAGCTCATGGACATCCGGCTCTTCTTCAAGCCGTGAAAAAACTGAAAAAATATGAAGAGTTTATAGAGAGACATAGTCCATTAACGAAGAGAAGGGGAATTTTCTTTTTCAATTCTCTTGGACTTTTGAGACCTGAAGTTGTTAGATATAGGAAGAGAATGATTTATAGGTATACACCGCCCATGGGAGTTGAAAATTTAATGCTAATCCCTCAAACCAAAACTAAACCTTTTCACAAATCAAAAATCTTCAAAGAAATAATGAAAGTTCTTAAGAGAGAAACTGAAAATTTTATGGATAAGTTTCACATATGTTTTTACGTAGCTCCTTTCGGAGTTATCCCAACCGAATTGGATGAAGTTTATCCATTATCTCAATATGAAATTACTGTTCCACCGGACGAAGAAACAAGGGATTATGTGGCAAGACAAGTGATAGAATACATCAACCGAACAAACTATAAAAGAGTGATATTTATTCACGACGAAGAAAATTGGGGTGCAAAAGTTTTTAACGCTTGCAAGAAGGCTTGTTTAAAAAAGGAGATAAGTTTCAGCCATTTAAAATTGGAGGATGAAATTAAAGAATTATTAGAGAGATTAAAGGAGGTTTTAAGGAAAAACGTTACTAAAAGCTGATTTACATGTGCACACAGCATATTCAGCTGACGCATTAACCAACCCAAAAGCTCTAGTTGAATCCATCTACGCTAATCCATCCGTTAAAGCTGTAGCAATAACGGATCACAACACAATGGATGGTTATTACAAAGTTAGGAAACTTGCTGAAGTGTATAAAGGAGAAATACTGATAATTCCAGGAGTAGAATTAAGAACCCAGCTTGGAGACTTGATAGCTTTAGGAATTGAAGAACTTCCTGTTAAACCCTGGACTGTTGAAAACATTATTGATTTTACAAGGGAAAGGGAAGGAATAACCGTGGTTCCTCATCCATATAGAGCTCCAGGATTAGGTGACTTAGCGACAAATTATAATGTAGATGCAATAGAGGTTTTAAACGGTTCAACAAGTTCTTTTTTAAATGAAATGGCTGAAAAATTGGCGAAGGCCATGAATTTACCCGGTGTAGCTGGAAGTGACGCTCACACGTTAAATCAATTATTCACTGTTTATACAGAGGTGGAAGTTTCAGACTTAAGCATTCATGCCGTTTTGAAATCTATTAAGAACGGAGCGGTTAGAGCTGTTTCAACTAGAGATTCAATACATTTTTAAAAGAGCTGAAAGAATGAATAGGCATTGGCGATGAATAAGATGAGTTCCTTACAAATTAGGTTTCTGGGAGGCACAAACGAAGTTGGAAGGATAGCGATAGCTGTTAAAGCCCAGAAAACCCAAGTTTTACTTGAATATGGTGTAATGTTAAATCATGAACCAGGATTTCCAATGCATATACCTCCAAAAGATGTTGATGCAATACTTCTAACACACAGCCATTTAGACCATTCGGGTGCAATCCCAGTTTTTTATATTCATGGACGAAAACCATTATTTGCAAACCAGTTAACTTTGGAGTTAAGCCAGCTTCTAATTTCAGATTTCATACACCTCTCAAGTTACTATCTACCTTACGAATATCTGGAACTTAAATCAATGATAAGAAACGGAAAACATGTGGATTTCGGAGAGAAGAAAAAAATTGGAGATTTAACATTTCAACTTTTTAACGCTGGACATATACCTGGAAGCGCCCAAATATTATTGGAGAGTGAAGGGAAAAAACTGCTTTACACTGGAGACTTTAACACAACAGATACAAGACTTTTAGAGGGAGCTAAAACCGATTATGGGGAACTTGACGCTGTAATTATTGAAAGTACATATGCTGATGAAGATCACACAAAACGTTCAGAGCTTGAGAAACGGTTCATTGAGGATATTACAGACGTTGTTGAAAGTGGAGGCGTCGTTCTCGTTCCAGCTTTTGGAGTTGGAAGATCCCAAGAAATTGCATGTATTCTTACAGCCCACCATTTTGAATATCCAGTTTACCTCGATGGAATGGCTAGGGAAGCAAGCAGAATAATGATGAATAATAGACAGTTTCTTAGAGATCCTAAACTTTTCATGGAAGCTGTTCACAGTGTGGAGTGGATTGAAGGTTGGAGGGATCGGAGGAAAGCTACAAAAAAGCCTGGTGTTATAATTTCGCCAGCTGGAATGCTTAAGGGTGGCCCAGCTGCTTTTTATATTTCAAGGGTTGGTAAGAAATCTCATAATGGTGTTTTCTTGGTGAGTTATCAAATTCCTGGGACTCCTGGTAGACAGTTGCTGGATAAAGGGATCTGCGTTATAGATGGGAAAGTGCAGAAGGTTAAAGCTCGTGTTGAACACTTTGATTTTTCATCTCATTGCGGAGCAAGCGAGTTAAAAGCGTTTGTTGAAAAGTTGAGGGGAAATCCAAAAATTTTTGTTGTTCACGGAGCTGAAGGAAACTGTGAACTTTTCGCAAAGTGGATAAGAGATGAAGTTGGGTTTGATGCTACTGCACCGAAAGCAGGAGACAAAGTTAATATTTAGGTTGATGAAATGAGAATAGGAATTTTGCGTATTGGAACGGTTGAACCCTACGTTTTAAGCAGAATTAAAGAGGGATTATCTAACATTTTTCCTGAAACGAAATGCACTTTGATAGGTGATGAGCTGCCTGTTTTAGAAGAAGCTTTTAACGAGAATAGACGACAATATGATTCAACTATAATCTTACATGTTGTCCATTCTTATGCTGAAAGAAAGAAAATTTTCAATAGAATTTTAGGAGTAACTGAAGTTGACCTCTTTGTTCCAAGATTGAATTTTGTTTTTGGAGAAGCTGAATGCCCTGGAAGAGTTGCCATTATTTCATTGCATCGTTTAAGACCTGAATTTTATGGAGAAAAACCTAATTTGGAAGTTTTCGTGGAGAGATGTTTAAAAGAGGCTGTTCATGAGCTGGGTCACACATTGGGTTTGCGTCATTGTCCTAACCCTTTCTGTGTTATGCACTTTTCAAATTCGATATTTGACACGGATACTAAGCAAAGTTTATTCTGTAACAAGTGTTACTTGAAAGTTAATGATTTATTGAAGAAGTTGGAGTAAGTGAGTTGAAGGAAAGGTTTAAGGTTGAACCAGTTCATTTAACGCCTATTATAGCAAGTTTATTATTCAGCATTTTATGCGCCTATCTAATTTCAGTTTCACCTATTGAACATTATAATGTAACACCGCTTCCTGAAGGTGTTCCCGGATCTTTTGGAAACGCATTTTATTTTGTCGTTTTAGTTGGGATTGGAGCAACCATTTTATATTTCCTTATAAGAAGGGGAAGCCAAAAACTGATGCTTTTCCTTATAGGTCTCGCTATAACAATGGCTGTTTTTCTGCTTTCATTTCTTTATTCGTTTGCTTTCCTAGCAAGTTTTAATGTTTTATCTTGCGGATTTTTCGCTTTAATTGCTTCTGTTCTAATAACAGTTTTAGCGGATGTTGCAATATTCAAACTTCACGGTTGGGTTTCAAGTCTTGTTGTCCTTCTTTTAGGTGGAGCTTTAGGTGCATTTCTCGGTGCATCAATCCCAACCTTAAGCACCGTTCTTATTCTATGCTTTTTAGCTGTTTACGACGTTTTTGCTGTTTACCGTGGACCTGTTGGGAAAATTGCTGATAAAGGTCTTGAAAAACTTCACGGTTTAAGTTTCTCGTTTAAAGATGTCCAAATGGGACTCGGCGACTTAACCTTTTATTCCATGCTGACTGGCCATATGTTCTTATTTTTTGGTTATCTTCCATGTTTAGCCTCTATCATAGGTATACTTGCTGGATGTTCCTTCGCCTTTAAAATGTTGAAGAAAAGAGGAATGTTTCCAGGTTTACCTTTCCCAATAATTTTAGGGTTAACCTTAGGTTTTCTCACATCTTTTATGATTAAATTTCTCTAACTTCGCATCCAAGCCTCTTAATTATTTCTTCAGCCTTGACAGGGTCAACCTTTAAAGTGTAAAGCCTCTTTGGAGTGCGAAGTTTCAATTTAACAACTTCCTTTAACCTTTTCACTATACAGAAATCTGCACGTTCGCTTATTTCAACAAACTTTTCCACATCGAAAATTTCAGCTGGCATTAATTTTCACCTAAAGTTAACATTTCAATAAAACTTGAAGTTTTTATCTGTTTTGGTGGGCCGAGCCGGATTTGAACCGGCGACCCCCGCCGCGTGAGGGCGGTGTCCTAACCAGCTAGACCATCGGCCCTTTTTCAATTTTGATTTTACATTCCTCATATATTAATAGCACTTATGCTGAATGAAACATTGCTACATAAAATTTTTCTATAAAATTAGAATGTTTACGTAACGGGGTGCATGTTAGTTATGATTTCCTTTCTCCCTTCTCCCTAAATGAAGCCACTGCACCCCTTCCTTACTTTTCTTCAATTTTTACTTCTATTATGTTTCTAGTCCAAGGAACGAAGATAACTTCTTCACGGAACCATCTTAATATTTCGTCGGCAATCTTCTCGTTCTTTTCTAGTTTACTTTCATCTACAAGTTCAAAAGTTATAACCGCTTTCTTTTCCATAAATTTCACTTCCACCAGTTTTACGTAATTAGAGTTAAAGATGTTTTTTAATGATATTTCCATATCGATTTATCTTAAAATACGATTCGGAACACGAATAAAATTAAATTAGAACATTTAAAAACAAAAAGTGAAAACCTTTGCAAACCAAAGAAATAATTACAGCGTATGGACATGAAAACATTCAAGCTAAACATAGAACAACATTTGAAATAACAAAAGAAAAGGAAGTTTCAAAAAGGGGAGACTGCATCATAGCAGTTTCAGCAGATAAATCCTTAAGGGATTTATCCCCTAAATTTAAGGAAACTCTAAAAAACGAAAATATGCAACTAACAATTTTAATAGAAGCTGGAGAAGAAATGGAAATCGTAAAAGCTTTTGGAAGCCCAAAATTAACATTGAACCATCCAACTGATATCGTGGTTAGAAAAAGCGGATACGTTTGTAATCGAACATTAGCCATTAAGGCGGATAAGGCAGCAAAAGACTTTTCAAGAAAACTTGTTGAAAAACTGAAAAACCCAAAACAGAAAGTTAAGATAACATTAGTCATTACAGAACTTTAACATCTAAAACAATTTGCCATTCATGAGGAGCTGTTGCCCTAACAAACCTTGAAAACAAAACTTTATCCACATTCCTTCCACTTTCCTTAACAGCCCTAAAAAACTTGTTTTTTACTTTTTCAAAAGTATTTGATGTGTTTACAAAACTGTAAAAATGTATAATTCCACCTGAAGGTTTAAGCGCTTTGCAAGCAGCGTCAATGAAATTTAAAGCTCTTTCAGGAAGATTCATAATAACACGGTCAGCAATCCCTGAAAGTCTCTCCCTAACAACAGTTTTAGCGTCGCCTAAAATTGGGTAAACTTTACCATTAACTCTGTTAACCCTAACATTTTTCTTGAGCAGTTCAACAGCATAAGGATTTAAATCTACAGCATAAACCTTTACATCCCTATGAAGCTTAGCTATGAGAATTGAAAATGGTCCGACGCCGGCAAAAAGGTCTAGAACGGTTTCTCCTTCTCTAACTGAAGATGCAACTCTGTAATGCTCATATGAAAGCCTAGGTGAGAAATATGCTTTAGCAAGATCAATATGATATATGCATCCATATTCTTTATGAATTGTTGAAGTTTTTGGTTTTCCAGCTATCACCTCAAACTTTCTTAAACGAAATGTTCCACTTACGGCTCCGGCTTTAGCTAAAACGGTTTTCACATTTTTATGCAGTTTTAAAATAGCTTCACCCATTAAACTATTGTATGGTTTAAGTTCTGGAGGAACCTCAATTATAGCGATGTCTCCGACAAAATCTACGGATTTGGGTAAACTGGCCAAAAGATGTGGTGGAAGCTTACCCTCTAAAAGCTCAATTAAACTTGACGGATGCTTCCATCTTCTTGGAAAAACCTGTGTTAAAACCTGGAAAGTTAATCCTTTACTCTTAAAGGTTTCCAACTCTTCTTTAGATGGAGTTTGAAGAAGGGGGACGTAAACAAATTTTTCATCACTTTGAACTTTAAGATTTTTGTCGAAAATTTTCAGTTTATTAGCTAAAACTATGGCTTTTTCACCTTGAGACTTCGGAACTTTTAGGCAAACATTTTCTTGCTTAAACATGATATCATATAACCGTAAACTTGAAGAGCATTTATATTTCACGCTTTAATATGAAGAGACTGAAATGGAAGTTATCTTTACAGAAAACTTAACAAAACATTATGGAAAAATTCAAGCTTTACAAGACTTAAACTTAAAAGTGGAAAAAGGACACTGTGTTGGTTTTCTAGGACCAAATGGAGCTGGAAAATCAACGACGATAAAAATTTTATGTGGACTAATTAGACCAACTAAAGGGAAAGCCTACATAAACGGTTACGACGTAATAAAAGAAACGACAAAAGTTTTAAAGGATGTTGGAGCAATAGTTGAAACTCCAGAATTTTACCCTTACCTAACTCCTAAAGAAATTTTAAGCTATCTTGGAAAAATTCGAGGAATACCAGACCATGAGTTAGAAGAGAGAATTCGACATGTTCTTCAGATGGTTAAACTTTCAGAATGGATGAACACGAAAATTGGTAAATTCTCCCGTGGAATGAAGCAGAGACTAGGGCTTGCACAAGCGATACTGCATGAACCAACAACTCTAATATTAGATGAACCAGCCTTAGGATTAGACCCCCGAGGAACATATGAAATTAGGGAGATAATAAAAGAAATGGTGAAGGAAGGAAAAACTGTTTTTCTGGCTTCTCATATGCTAAGAGAAGTTCAAGAACTCTGCGACAGCGTAGCCCTAATCAATAAAGGAATACTCCTTGCTTACGACACCATCGACAATTTAGAGGAAATATTCAAAACGAGAAAGGTTCAAGTGAAACTTTTGAAGCCTCTAAAAAATAGAGAGGTTAAAAAAATAGGAAAAATAGATTGTGTACACCAAGTTTCTGTTGATGGACAAAATCTTACTATAAGTTTTGAGGGGGATGAAGCTGAACAAGCAG
>PIYF01000036.1 GCA_003601875.1 Candidatus Bathyarchaeota archaeon
GGTTTATCTTTTGTTAATAATCTGGTGAGCAAATCTTGCTCGGTGAATATGCCTACAGGTTTTCCTCTCTTGTCACAATTACGCTGCCTATACGGTTTTCACCCATAATTTTTGCCGCTGTATCTACAGAAACTTCCTCATCAACTGTTATGACTTTTACGTTTCATTTATGTTTAACCACGTATTTTTCAAAGAGTTCTTCCCAGTCAACCCTTAACAAAATAATGAATATAACCATTAATAAAACCGCAGTTATTACTGTTGTGAGAAGCATGTTTTCCTCACCGAAAAGTTGAAGAAGAACGTTTTTTGCGACGTTTCCAAAACCAGCGAGAATGTAGCACATTAAGGTTTTGCCTAAAAGACATGGGATAAACATGTTAATGAATTTGTAGCGGAGTAATCCTAATGGGATGAAGAGAAGGTCGTCTGGTAGTGGTGTTAAAGCGAATATAAAGACAAGTAATGGTCCATAACGTCCAAAAAGTTTAACGAAGTATTCCATTTTCCTGCGGCGTTCCCTACTTATAACCTTTCCACCATAATATCCCAAGGCATAGCCTGAAAGTTCTCCAAGAGCTGAACCTAAACCTCCAGAGGCTGCAAGAACCAGAGGGTTCCATCCATTCAAACCTAAAGTGAATATTATAACAGTGTAAGGTATGGGGACAATTATTGAGAGAGAACCAATAAAACTAACGAGGAAAACACCGAAGAATCCCCATTGACTCACCCAAGCCCACATCCAATCCCAAGACAAAACCAACCCTTCCTTTACATCCTTAACATACAAACAACTTAAAGAGATTATCTATAAATGCGGCAGATTTAAATGAAATTTTTCAAAAACATTAGAGGATAAAAATGGTGAGCGTGGAAAAACGCATTTGGATAGCGAGAGATTATTCGAAATGCAGTGGATGTAGAAGATGTGAGATTGCATGTTCACTTTTTCATGAAGGACGTATATGGCCTGAAGCTTCAAGAATAAGGGTTTTCATGTTAATACCGGGCGTTGAGGTTCCACATCTCTGTGTACAATGTGAAGATTATCCATGTGTAGAAGCTTGCTCAGTGAAAGCCTTATCAGTTAACCAAAAAACTGGCGCAGTGATAGTGGATAAAGAGAAATGTACAGGTTGCGGTTTATGCATAAATGCTTGTCCTGGAAAAATCCCACACATTCACCCAACAGAAAATTATGCTTTAATATGTGACTTATGTGGAGGCAACCCTCAATGTGTAAAAGTATGTCAAGAAGGCGGATGGAAAGCATTAACAATTGTTGAAAGGGAGGAAGATTATTCATACAAGGTTTATGCAAGAACCGTTGAAGAAATAACTAAAGATTTAACTGTCAAACTTTACGGGGAAAAAGGTGAGGAGTTGATCTAAAATGTTTGGTTACGCTGGAAAAATTCTTGAAGTTAACCTTTCAACTGGAAAAATTAGTGTTTTAAAATTTGAGGATGAAATTTTGAAGAATTACATTGGTGGAAGAGGATTAGCCGTAAAAATTTTGTGGGATAGACTTGGAAAACATTGGGAAAAAATAAATCCTTTAGGATCAGAAAATATCCTTCTGTTTTTAACAGGGCCTCTTACAGGTTTTTTCCCAGGTGCAAGAACATGTGTTTCCGGTAAATCACCGCAAAGCAACGGTGTCGTAGGCTCCACAATTGCCGGAGAATTTGGCGTTGAACTGAAATGTGCAGGTTACGATGGTATAATTGTAACGGGTGAAGCTGAAAAACCAGTATACTTGTTCATTAAAGACGAAGATGTTGAAATTAGAGATGCAAGCCACATATGGGGTAAAGACGCAAAACAAACTGTAACTTTACTTACAAAAGAATGCAGAGAACTTTTAGAGAAACGTTTTCCAAGATATGGCACATGGAAGGAACCATCCATCTTATATATTGGCCCAGCTGGAGAAAACAAGGTGCGAACAGCTGTCGTTGCAGCGAAATGGACGCATGCAGCAGGATATGGAGGTTACGGAGCAGTTATGGGAGCTAAAAGGCTTAAAGCAATTGCTGTTAAGGGAACAAGGGCCCTACCAGAGGTTGCAGATATGGAAAAAGTGAAGCAGCTGACGGAAGTTATAACGAAGAAAATTTATAAAAAGGAGCTTTGGAGACGTTGGGGAACAGCTTCCTCTGGTTATGATGTAGGTGCGAAAACGAGTTCTGAACCGGTGAGAAACTGGCAGGATGAATGGCATAACCAAAAAAGCTATGGAGTTGACAAGTTTGAAAATAGATTTTGGGTGAAACATTATTGGGGAGACTTCGGCTGCCCGACAACATGTATGAAGATTGCTGTTATAAAAACTGGAAAGTTTAAGGGAGCAATAACGGATAATCCAGATTATGAACTGCAAGCTTATCTTGGAACAAACCTTGGAATATTCACACCTGAAGAAAACGTTTTTCTAGCATCCCTAATAGATGATTTAGGTCTATGTGGAATTCAAACAGGAAACGTTTTAGGGTTCGCAGCGGAACTTTACCAAAGGAAAATACTGAAAAAAGAGGATTTAGACGGGTTAGAACTGGAATGGGGTAACGCAGAGGCGTTTGCAGCCTTAACGAAAAAAATAGCTTACAGAGAAGGAATTGGTAAGATTTTCGCGGAGGGAACATATCGTGCAGCTTTAAAAATAGAGAAGTGGAAGAAAACTAACGTGTTAAAATATGCTATTCAATGTAAGGGAATAGGAATAGGAGCTCATGGAATTAGAAGCGGAGAAGATTATCCAATAAACATTTCTTATGCTTGCTCCGTTCAAGGCGGAGACCACACATCCATTGCCTGTCTTCCCATTAACGACTTAAGAAGTGAACTTCTAATGGTATTCCACGACTCAGCCGTTTACTGCTACTTTAACACTTTCGGAATACCGAGAAACATAAAGTTCGAATTTTATAAGGCTGTAACTGGGGTGGAGCTAACAGAAAACGATTGGGTTAACGTAAAAGCGTTAAGAATACTTCAACTTCAAAGAGCAATGCTACTGTTAGGGGGACCAGATAAAAAATGGAAGCCTAAAGAACATGATGACAATCCACCAAGGTTTTATGAACCCTTACCTTCTGGACCATATAAGGGTAAAACAGTGAACAGAGAAAATTTTGAGAAAGATAAGAAAAGATATTATGAGGCTGTCGGTTGGGATGAAAACGGAGTGCCAAAGTCTGAAACGCTTAAGAAACTCGGATTAGACGATGTTGACAAAGTCTTAGAGAAAATACGATAGGTCAATTTAACTTGCCATGAAGCAAAAATAACTTTATAGAATTTTCAGTTTCATTTAAGTAAAACCTAATCCATTTTTCAGAATTATCTTTTCAACTTCATATTCATCAAACATTTTGTTCGCTTTGACTTATTTCAATAGTTTCATTATTTTTCCATTTGGCAACATGTTGTCTGGATGCGGCACTCCTGCTTCTTCAAGTTTGTACCGTACACAACGCTTGTAGTCTCCCATGCAATACTCTTCTATCCATTTTCGGTCTAGTTTCCCTTCTTCATAAAACCTTTTCATCGGGCAAACATGATACCATTTGCAAATTTTCTTCATTTCCCTCACCTTAAACATAAATTACCCTTGTTGGAGTAACGATTATTGATATTTTCTCGTCTTTTTCGCTGAATGGAACTTTTTCAACCACCTGTAAATCATGAACTGTTGTTGCAATTATTAATTCTCCAAACATTTTCCTCAGCATCCTTATTTCTACATCTCCATATCCATGTCCCTTCCCAAGTCTATGTCCCATAAGGTCAACAGCAACTGAACCTTCAACTACAAGGTCTGGCTTTAAAAAACTGTGTGTTTCAGCTCCAAAATGAAAAATTCCCTTGATTGTTGAAGCATAACTTTCTTTTCCCTTCACTTTTAAAGGATTTATCAAAAAGAAACCTTTTTCAAGTTTCGGAGAAGCTACCACAAGGTTTTTACCATCTTTTAAAGCGTTTTCCCTAACTTTCCGTTGAGGAGCATCAGGATTAACAAAAATAGTTTTCGCATTCCTCCATTCTTTAAGTTGTCTAAGTTTTTCTGCAGCGGCTTCTGCTCCAACAAAATTTGGTATTCTACCCCAGCATGGAAGGGGGAAACGAGCAACGTTTTTCTCCGTCATTAACCGCCAGATTTTCTCTCTTAAAAACTGTTTTTCCTCATTCACATTCATAAAACTTCATTTCACCTATTCTTAAAATAAAAAGAATAGGAGTTTAGATTATTCCTAAATTTCTTCCTCCTTCCTTGAATGTTTCAAGGGCTTTATCTAACTGTTCTACCGTGTGTTTAGCGCAGACTTGAACTCTTATCCTTGCTTTTTCCCTTGGCACCATAGGATAAAATATTGGCAGGACAAATATACCCTTCGACCATAAATAATCTGCAAGGTCTTTTGCTTTCTTACTTTTTCCACACATAACCGGGATTATTGGCGTTTCAGTGTTTCCAGTGTCAAATCCAGCGTCTTTAAACCCGTCGAGAAGATGATTTCTGTTTTCCCAAACTCTTCGAACATGTTGAGGTTCTGTTTCAAGCACGTCGATAGCTGCGATGCATGCTGCTGCAACGCCTGGGGGAACAGCTCCGCTTAAAAGCCAGCTTCTAGCTTTGTTGAAGGTGAAGTTTCGTAAATCTTCGCTGCCTGTGATATGGCCGCCTATGACTCCGAAGGCTTTAGAGAACGTTCCCATTTCAACGTGAACTTCATCTCTTCCTAGGTGGAAATGGTTCACTATTCCTCTTCCACCTTCACCCAGAACTCCTTCACCGTGAGCGTCGTCTACATAAACTCCAGCTCCATGTTCCTTAGCGATTTTCACTATTTCCGGCAGAGGAGCGAGATCTCCATCCATACTGAAAACTCCGTCTGTTAAAATCCATATGTGTTTGTATGGGGGATCATGTTTTTCAGCTTCTTCCATCACTCGTGCAAGGTCTTCCATATCTTTATGTTTAAAAATCGCCCTGTCCGCGTGGCTTAATCTTACACCGTCAATTATTGAACCATGGTTTAACTCATCTGAAACGAATAGGTCTCCTCTGTCAGCAAGCTGTGGAATTGTTCCTTCATTAGCCATAAATCCTGTTTGGAAAGTTAGAGAGGCTGGAGCGTTCTTAAACTTTGCGAGACGTCTATCTAGTTCTTCATGTAAGGCCATGTTACCTGCAATTGACCTATCACTACCAGCACCTGCCCCATATTTTTTGGTTGCTTCAATCATCGCATTTACAACTTTTGGATGAGTTGCCAAGTTTAAGTAATTATTAGCGCAGAGCATTATAACCTCTTTTCCGTTTACTATACATGTCGGTCCACTTGCAGACTCCAAAACTTTCAGTTCCCAGTTTAAGTTTTCACGAACCAGCCGTTGATACTCTTCACCTAAATATTTTGTCGGATGACGTGTAACCACATTAATCACCCTTTAAACACTTTAAACTTCACTTCTTTTAAGCTTACCTAAAACATTTCATAAAAAATTAACATTTACAACTTTCCTTCACGGAAACGTTCCATAAGTTTCTCCAACATATCTTTAGTCATGGAAGCCAAGTCGTAGTCTGGTTTCCAACCCCATTCTTCACGAGCAACACCATCATCAATTGACATAGGCCAAGAATCAGCGATTTTCTGTCTAAAATCTGGCTTATATTCACATGTAAACTCTGGAATGTGCTTTTTAATTTCAGCAGCTAACTCTCCAGCTGAGAAACTCATCCCAGTAACGTTATAACCCATGTGATGTTTTATTTTTGAAGGGGCAGCCTCCATGAGGTCTATGGCGGCTTTTATGCAGTCAGGCATATACATCATAGGTAAAACAGTGTCTTCCCTTACAAAACACGTGTAATGTTTCTTTTTAATAGCTTCATAAAACATTTCAACAGCATAATCTGTTGTCCCTCCGCCGGGAAGCGTCTCACTGCTTATTATCCCCGGATAACGAACTGATCGTACATCCAAACCATAACGGATAAAATAGTAATTACATAAAAGTTCACCCGCAACCTTTGTAACTCCATACATGGTTGTGGGAACGAGAACCGTGTCTTGAGGGGTTTTCACACGAGGGGAACCGGGACCAAAAACAGCGATTGAACTTGGCCAAAAAACCCTCACTAGGTTATGTTCTCTTGCAACTTCAAGCACATTGCAAAGACCATCCATGTTAACCTTCCAAGCAAGTTGAGGTTTTTGTTCACCTACTGCTGATAGGACAGCTGCTAAATGGTAAATCGTGTCTATATCATATTTCTCAACTATTTTTTCAATTTCACCTTTATTTGTCACATCTAAATATTCAAAGGGTCCAGTTTTAAGCAATTTTTCACTTGGCTTCCTTCTGTGACCGCAAGCAACCACGTTTTCCCTGCCATATCTTTTCCTCAATTCAATTGTCAACTCGGAGCCTATTTGACCTGTCGCACCAGTTACAAGTATTCTCCTCATATTTCTCGCAGTCATCCTGTTAAACTCCTTATTTTAGAGGAAAATAAAGATGAAATTTTCTGATATAAAGAGTTTTCAATTTAAAATCTCAATTTTCACATGTAATTTATATTTTCTCTTTAATTTTACGAATAAGTTCTTCAATTGGAGCTTTATGCCTGTCAATTCTAATTTTCAACTTTACATCCTTCAAACCGACAAGAATTAAGGCTGCAGATCTTTCCCCTCTTTTATCTCCCCCACTCTCACTTCCAGCCTTAAGAGCATAAGCCATTCTAAAAGCCAAGCTTCCTTTAGTTTCTTTGAATTTTTCAGCTATACTTTTAACAACATTCTCGTTAGCTAACAAGTTTCCAATAACGATAAAATAATCATCTATCACTTCACCGTGAAATTCTGGAGCATAAACACCTGTAAAAACAGCTTTACGCCCTTTAAAATCCATAATTGCCACTTGACGAAAATTTCTTTCATAATCCTCAGCTAAAAGCTTATTCAAAGCTTCATTTGGGGTTAACCCTTTAGATAACAGTTTTAATCCGCTAATTCCGTAATCAACGTTAGTGTATGCTTGAGTTGCTATTACACCTACCCCAGGCTTAGCGTGGGGAACCCTGCTTCCTACAGCTATTGAGCCGGAGGCTACAGCGACTCCCATAAGTTTGAAGTCTGGCGAAATGGCTAATATGGAAAATGTTCCATGTATTCGCATTATATATCACACTGCATCATATGCTTGTAAAATAGTTTTATAGTCTTATGTAACTTGTTCATGACGAGTGAAAATGAAGTTAGGCTTCTTAGTTAATCCAATAG
>PIYF01000037.1 GCA_003601875.1 Candidatus Bathyarchaeota archaeon
GGGCTCCCGCTCTCACGGCCCGTACCGGTTATAGGCTTGGTGAGCCGTTACCTCACCAACAACCTGATCGGCCGCGGCCCCATCCTTGGGCAACGTCTAGAAGCATGATCTAGACGTCCTTTCAGTGAAGACCCATTCCAGGAGTCCTCACCTATCAGGGATTAGCCCCAGTTTCCCGGGGTTATCCCTGTCCCAAGGGTAGGTTAGCCACGTGTTACTGAGCTGTGCGCCGCGTCTCCACCATGGCTTGGAGACGCACGACTAGCATGTCTTAGTCCCATCCCGATAGCAGTGGGGTCCGGCAGGATCAACCGGAGTTAACTGGCTGAACCTAGCCAGACAGTTTATAGCTGTACAGCCGCAAAGCCAACTGGATTTGGGAGGGAAACTTACGTTGAAGCCTTTTTCAGACCTAACGTGAATGTCAGGTCTACATTTTTGTCCCCGCAACTGGAGGTCAACCACTTCATCTTTCGGCTTTACGCCTTTCCTCAGGGTTGAGCCGCCGCCATTAAATTGCGGGGCTGCTTTCATTCGCCAAAATGAATTTGAAGGCGTCTAAGCAAATATAAATATTTCCTTTCAACCTAATAAATATTCTTTCCAGCCTAATTTTTCCGTTGTTTCGCTTCCTAAATAGTTTATTTTTCCATGCTTGTATGACGTTTTAAGTAGGAGAAAATGTTTTATAGTTTTAAATCCAGCCTAACAAGTGAAAAAGTTGACTTATAAAATAGAAAATAGGGAATTTGCGGGAGATTCCAAGCTTATTCGAATATTGCTCTTAACGGGAAGCCCTGGAGTTGGAAAAACAACGGTTCTATTGAAAACTGTTGAAGCCTTGAAGGCTAAAGGTTACAGTCTTGGAGGGATGGTGAGCCGTGAGGTTAGAAGTTGTGGGACACGAGTGGGATTTGAAATTTTAGACTTGGCAGATAACAAAACAGGCTGGTTGGCTCATGTAAATCAAAAAACTGGCCCAAGGATTGGCAGATATCACGTAAATCTGGAAGACCTTAAAAATGTTGGTGTTAAAGCTATAATGGAGGCTGTTGAAAAGGCTGATGTAATAGTGATTGATGAAATTGGACCTATGGAGTTATGTTCAGAAGATTTTAAAGATGCAGTTAGAAGGGCTGTTAAAAGCGAAAAACTCATGATTTGCACTGTTCATAGAAAAACAAAAGATAAGTTAGTTGAAGAGGTTAAAACTAGAATGGATTCTGAACTTTTCACAGTGACTTATAAGAATAGAAGTTTTCTGCATTCAATAATAACCAATAAAGCATTAAGTTTTCTATCGAAACAATAAAGAGCGTTATTGCCGTAAAATTGTTTAGAAGGATTTACATGTTAATTGCGGGAGTTGACGATGCTGGAAGAGGATCAGTTATAGGTCCACTTGTTATAGCTGGAGTTTTAATGAAGGAAGAAAACCTTCCTAAACTTGTTCAATTAGGCGTAAGAGATTCAAAGGTTTTATCTCCGCAAAGACGGGAAAAACTTGCTGTTGAAGTTAAAAGACTTGCTTTAAAATACAGCGTTATAAAGTTATCACCAAATGAAATAGATGTTGTTGTTCAAACTGGTAGAAAATTGCATAAATTAAATAGACTTGAAGCTCAAACAATGGCTAAAGTTATTGAAGAACTTAAACCAGACATCGCCTACGTTGACGCTTCAGATGTTTTAGAAGAACGATTTAAACAACACATTTTAGAATGTTTATCAGTTAAGGTTGAAATAATCTCTGAACATAAAGCTGATAGTAAATATCCAATAGTTTCAGCCGCTTCTATAATAGCAAAAGTTGAGAGGGACAGGGAAATTGCTGAACTTAAAAAGAAATATGGGGATTTCGGATGTGGATATCCAACTGATAAGAAAACCATAAACTTCCTAAAAGAGTGTTTAGAAAAGTTTGGAAAATATCCAAACTTCGTTCGAAAAAGTTGGAAGCCAGCTAAAAGAGTGAAAAGTCAAAACGATAAGAATCAAACAAAACTCTTTTAAAAATTAACAAAGTCTTCAGGTTTTCTTATCTTTGAAAGGTCTTTACTGCAGATTAATGGTATATCCTCCTTCACTTTTTTCTTGTCTTCCGTAACAAAAACTGGATGAGCCCTAACAATGTCGCTGAAGCTTTTTATCTCTTCAATCCTACGTTCAACATTTTCTTCTTTGGCGTCAGCTACTCCCCCAACTATTTTTATCTCTTCATGAACTTTTATTATGAAGTCAAATGGTGCTTTACGAGTGGATACTGCTGCGATTTCATGCCCTGCAAGCTTCATGAGGATTTTTCTGAGAAGCTTATGTTTAACAATTACGTGTCTAGCTGTTTTTAAGAAACTTCTGCTTTTTCTCTCTGCTTTTACAAAAACATCTATTGGTCTAACAACAGGGATTCCTAAGGTCCATATGAGATTGTAGGCTGCTGAAACAGATGCCTTAGCCATTTTTCTCTCATAACCGTAAAGCGTCCTCCTTGAAATACCTATCATTTCAGCTAATTCACCTATTGATAATCCAAGCTCCATCCTTCTCTTTCTTATAGCTTCTCCATCTATTTCAACGTAGTAGCCTCCAGGCCCTGCTCGAACAAGTGGATAAGTCTTATGAAGAACAATGTTTTCGAGAGTTTTTGGAGTTATGACTAAAACGTTATATCTTGAGTAAACTGTGTCATCTTCTAATGGTTTTCCACCTGTTTTGCTGCTTATAAGGAGTGATGACGCTGTTATGCATTCGGATATCATTTTAAGTTCTGAGGAATCAGTTGGTGAAAGATTTCCGATGTCTTGTTGAATTTTTATGATTATTATTTTTTCATCTTTTCTCGCTGCAAAGTCGAAACAACTTGGTCGAGAGAAACATCTTTCAGAGATGTGGAAGCCAGCTTTCTTTAAAATCTCTTCAACCTTTTCTGTTCTCCTCATCTCCACGCTGGTCATCGAGTTTTCACAAAATATATCATTTCATTGTTAGATATATACTTGTCTTCTAGAAGAATAACTTGTTTTAAGTTTCAGCTTGAGCAACAATCATGGCGTGAGCTTTATCATATGGTTCTAAATGCACAACCTCCTCAATTTTGAAACCTCTGTTCTCTAAAACTTTAATTTCCCTCTTGAAAATTTCTAATGGCTCCTTTGTTACATCTATGCTCTGCGCTTTTACAGCTAACATTATCCATCCATTTCTTTTTAAGAAGAGGTCAGCATTATCCGCTAAAACTTTCGCTTGTTCTGGCTGTGCAATGTCACAGTAAATATCGTCAACTTTTCCTCCGATGAAAACTGCATATCTTTCTGGAATTCTTGCATCTTCAAGAATCGGTGACATGTTAAATCTGAAGCGGCAAACGTTATTGACAAGTTCTCTCATGGCTCTTGGTGCAAATTCAACACAATACACATGTCCTTTTTCACCAATTATGTCTGAAACATGACTTGCAGTTGTCCCCGAAGCTGCACCTAAATAGAGAACTTTATGGTTAGGTTTTATCGGAACAGTCTTCAAGTTTTTAAGAATCGCTGCTGCAAGCTTACTTCTGAAGGGATCCCAAACGCGATATTCTATGCCTTTAAATTGTATTAGTTTTTCACCGTAAACGTTTCTTCCAGGGGTTAAATTTTTCGTTGCAAGTCTTTGAACATTATTTTCAAGGATTAGCTCATAAATTCCTAGAAACCTTTGATGTGGTTTAACTTCTACCATGCTTTTTTCTCCTTCTTTTCTTTCCCTTTTTAGTTGAAACATGAGTTGGCTGAGCGTATTTTTCCAGAATTTCCTCAACTCTTTTTTCTAAATCAATTTTTAAATCTTCACCTATGAATCTTCCCCCGAAAGCATCTGTTCTAGCTGCTATGGCAAGTTTTCCAGCTAAAGCCCTAGCTATTTTCCCCCTCTGCCATCTTTTAGCTTCCCTTAAAAATGAATGTTGAAATATTATTCCGTGTTTCGGCGGTCTAGTTCCAGTTTTAAGAGAGCGGAAAAGAGCTTTTTCCGCTCCAAGAACCTGTATTGTGCTAGCTGGCATTTTTGCAAGGTTTGTAAGTCCACCAGCCAAGGCTATCAAACGAGCCCCGAGCAATGAACCAACTATTGCTTTCACATTCGGTGCAACTTCATCCATTGTTTTATCTAAATAATCTTCAAGTTTTCGTCTTAAACTGTAAAGTTCAAGAACGCTTTTACATAAACTCTGGATTTGCTCTAAATCATGCTCCGGTAAATCTGCTCCCATGGATTTTTCAGCAGCCTTCGCTATCTGTTGAGCTTTACCCTTCTGTATTTCTTCATTCATTAAATCTTCAACGTTCATGTTCATCTTATTCCCAAACTTGAAAACAAGCTTAGCGTATGTTTCATGTTTTTCAATTAAGCGGTTAAGCTCTGGAAAATGTATACCATACCACTCTCTAATCCTACTCATGAAAAGGTTTATTGTTTTATCCAAGTCATCCAACGTTTGGATGGCTTGAGCGACAAGTAAATCTCTATTTTCAACAGCCCCCTTAACTCTAAGTTTTGTAACTTCAACGTTAAAGTCATGCAGCCACCTTCTAAACTCTTCTAAATTCTCAACAAAGCCAGCTTTAACAGCGACTTCTTCTAAACTCAAAAGTTTTTCTTGTGGAACTTTTGCAATTTCAACCTTAATATTCAATTTTCTTTTTATGCTGTTAGCTAAACTTGAATCGTTAAAAACAAAAGTTTTATAGCCTCTCTTTTTAAGTCTGTCTATTAAATCCGAAATTTTTCCAGAATCAACCTTAACGAAATGTTCAGCTGCTTCCTGAGGTTTCCTTGAAAATAAAACTTTGTCAACAAGTTTATCTTCATCGTTAAACGCCAATATTCCAAACGGATATTTAATAAGTAGAATTTTCAACTTTTCTCCCCTCCACCATTGATTCAACTTGCCAATATAAACTATTCCTAAGCTTTATCTTAAATAGTGATAACTTTTAATACAATTTCAAAAGGTGAAATATTTGGAAAGAAAAAATTTAACCGTTAACATCGCTGGGTTAAGGCTTTCAAATCCAACCATGCTGGCTTCAGGGATTTTAGGGTTAACCGCTGAATCGTTAAGTAGGATTGTTGAGGGAGGAGCAGCAGCTGTAGTCACAAAGTCTGTAGGGTTAAAACCCAGAGATGGTTATCCAAACCCAACGGTTGTTCAAGTGAAATGCGGTTTAATAAACGCTGTTGGGCTTCCAAACCCTGGAATAAACTCGTTCACCGATGAAATTCGAGAAGCAAAAGCTTTGAAAGTTCCCATCATTGTAAGCGTTTACGGTTTCTCCGCAGAGGAATACGCTGAAATAGCTGAAAAAGCTGTAAAGGCTGGAGCCGACGCTATAGAACTTAACGTTTCATGCCCTCATGTAAAGAAGACAGGTTTAGAAATAGGTCAAAACCCAAAAGTTTTAAAAGAAGTTGTTAAAAAGGTGAAATCAACCGTAGATAAACCCGTTTTTGTGAAGCTTTCACCAAACGTCACAGACATAGCTGAAATAGCTGAAGAAGCTGTAAAGGCTGGAGCCGACGGTTTAACAGCAATAAACACTGTTAAGGCAATGGTTATAGACGTTGAAACAGCTATGCCTATTCTAAGCAATAAAAAAGGAGGATTATCTGGACCAGCAATAAAACCTATAGCTGTCAGATGCATCTACGAAATTTACGAAAGAGTTAAAACGCCAATAATAGGATGTGGAGGCGTGGAAAACTGGCGTGACGCTTTAGAACTAATCTTAGCTGGAGCGTCAGCCATCCAAATAGGCACAGCCGTAGCAACTTATGGCTCAAACATTTTCAGAAGGATCACCAGCGGAATTGATTCTTATTTAAAAAAGAAAGGTTTTAAGAGTGTGAGGGAAATTGTTGGCTTATCGCATCGCAAATAATATGATTAGAACAACTAAAATTTTAGATGTGAAGGATGAAAATTCAACTACTAAAATTTTCACTTTTAAAGATAAACTGTGCTTAAAAGCTAAACCTGGACAGTTCCTAATGCTTTGGATTCCCGGTGTAGATGAAGTTCCCTTAAGTATTCTCAATGTGGAAAAGGATGGAACAGTTTCTGTTCTCGTTAAGAGAGTTGGAGATGCAACAGAAGCTTTACATAAAAAGAGGATAAACGACATTATAGGGATTAGAGGCCCTTTTGGAAGGGGGTTCACTCTTAAAACTGGTAAATTATTACTTGTGGGGGGAGGAACAGGACTTGCACCATTGATATTTCTTGCCAAAAAATTAGCTGTAAAAGCTGAAAAACTAGTATTTATAGCTGGAGCGAAAATGAAAGAAGAACTCTTACTTCTAGATGAACTTAAAAATCTTTCTCATAAAGAAAATGTGAAAGTTGTTTTTACGACAGAAGATGGAAGCTATGGATTTAAAGGTTTAGCAACGAAACCTCTTGAACTAACTCTTCAGCAAGGAGAACGTTTCGACATGATTTACACATGCGGGCCTGAAAAAATGATGCGTAAAGTTTTCGATTTAGCTGAAGCATATAAAATAAATCTTGAAGCAAGTCTTGAACGTTTAATGCGTTGTGCAATAGGCTTGTGTGGAAGCTGTGTTATAGGCAAATATCGAGTGTGCAGAGACGGCCCAGTTTTCACGAAAGAACAGCTTAAAGAAGTTAAAAATGAGTTTGGAGTTTTCAAAAGAAATTTTGAAGGAAAGAAGGTTCCTATCGAATAGTTATTCTCTTTTCTTTTTCCCAGCATATTCTTTCAAAATTTCGTCAACAGATTTTAAGACTTGATCTTCCTTTCTTCTGTATAAGGAGTGATTTTCTATTTGATGCATATACCATGCCCTTTTTCTACTATAATAGATGACTAGTAAAAAGCCCAATAATGCGACGATGAAACCTCCAAAAATTAAAGTTGACTCTAAAATGATTTGAGCATTAGGCTGTGGAACGCTTGAAAACAAGATGATTAGATTTGGTGTGCCTTCAACAAGCACCATTAACAGCAATCCGCCGATTAAAAGGTTTATACCTAAAACCACAAGTAGAAAAGCCATAATTTCATTGTGAGCATTTTCTTCAGCTTTCTTATACATGTAATCTTTAATGAACATGAGGCATCCTCGTTCAACGCTGTAATTATTTAAGCATGTGGTATAGTAAGGTTTTATGACTTCGAAGTAAACATTACCAATAGTTATTATGAATCAAATTTTAACTCAAAATTCAAAAAAGTTATATTTCATTACTGCTATCTTCGTGTATCGG
>PIYF01000038.1 GCA_003601875.1 Candidatus Bathyarchaeota archaeon
ACCCTTTCTAACAATAATCACTTTTTTCTTTGCAAATTCTTCCAC
The DNA here is from genome assembly GCA_003601875.1 of Candidatus Bathyarchaeota archaeon. Taxonomy (GTDB): domain Archaea; phylum Thermoproteota; class Bathyarchaeia; order Bathyarchaeales; family Bathycorpusculaceae; genus PIYF01. Next base: position 46 of record PIYF01000038.1, read on the forward strand.
GCTTCTAATTTTATTGTTGTCTAATAGTTTTCTTTTACCTAAAACGATGTAGATTTTATCTTTAAACTCTGCAAGGTGTAAAGGTTTCATCCCTAAAATTTCGTAGATTTTTCTTAAACGTGAAGAATCTCCATGTTTTCCATATGTCTGAATTAATTTGTTTCCGTTAATTTTTAACCAGCTTATAGGAACAGCTTTAATTTTGGCTTCTTTTAAATATTTCATGTATCCAAGTTCCCTCAAGCTTCTACGTTTTTCGCTGCTTCTTTGTCTAATAGTTTTCGGGGATTCTATAACAAACTTTTCTGAATTGTCAAGAGAGGTGAATATGGAATCAAGCTCTTTCTCTCGTTGAATGCAAAACACAACATCAGGATTCAGCTCCTTAACAAGTTGAACTTTATAGTTTACAGCGTCTTCCCCTTCAATCCAACCATCAGTGTTCACGATGAGAAAGTCAGGATTCCTTCTTAAAGCCTCATCTTTTAACGTTTTTAATCCTTCAATAACTACACCTATATTTTCGCTGGGAGATGTGAAACCAGCAAAGAAAGCGTTCTCAGCCTCCAAGTTAAACAAGTCTATAGCTGGTTTCTTTAAGAAAGTGTATGCAATAGTGCATGGTGGTCCAATGTCAGATTGCCCTAAATCTCCATCTAAAATAGCTACCCTTTGTTTTTCACCTAACAACTTGTTTGCCAAATAGGTGCAGAAACTAGATTTTCCACAGTCAACTCCCCCTAAAACAATTGCTGTTATAGGCTTCGACTTGAATCCTAGAAGTTTATTGAAAGCTTCAACCCAAGAAGATGGAATTGTGCTTCCTTCAACCTCCTCTAAGTTTCCATCCTCCCCTAATGAAATTTCAAAATTCGCTGTTTTTTTAACTGTAAATGGCAGTCTTTTACCTTCCCTTATTACAATTCTACGTTGTTCTGTTATTTTATACCCAAAGACTTCCACCTCTCCGGAAAGAACGATAACGCTTGTAGGTCCGTCAACAAGTAAGGTTTTCCCGCTTTCAACTTTTCTCTGCATTTTTCCTCCTCCTTTGAAAGATTTGCCCGTTTCTTCCAGCTATCCTAATAGCAGAGACTATGTCCCTCATCCCTCTCCTATGTTTTTCTTCACTTGTGTAACGGTTCGTTCCAGCTTCACTTACACTTTCAAGAACTACATTTAAAGGTAAAGCCTTATCTAATACTTTTAATAGTTTTTCCTTATATTCTGGAACACCATTACCTATTTTAACCCTAATGGAAGACACTTGCATTTTTCTAAAATTTTTAACTATACTGATTATCCTATTCAATGCTTCCTTAACACTAAAACAATTTTCCCTTCTAACAACCTTACCATCCGCCAGAACAGCCAAACCAAAAACTTTCCCTGGATCAACACCTATAACAACTTTTTCATAGTTTTCTTTTCCTTGAGCAATACGTAATGCTTCCTCAATCAAAGCCTCCATATTTATTCCATCTTTATAAACCAGTATTTTTTCATGATTTATCCTGGCTTTCTCTTTCTCCGTTGTTATAACAACTTTAATCTCTAATGGGACGGGTTCACCAGGCACTAAACTCAGGAAGGACGTATTTCTCCTTTTCAGTTCATTTACAATTAAATAGTACGCTTTCCCCGAAACTGTTGCGACTGCTATTTTAGCCTTCACCTTCATACAGCATCATACATATTCATTTTAACAAAACTATTATCTTTGTAACTTATATTCGTTGATGTGTATGAGAACTTTATACAAAATTCCAACTAGTTGCAAAACGTTAGATAAAGCGTTAGAAGGAGGAATACCAGTAGGTAATATAACACTTCTCTATGGTGAAGCTGAAACAGGTAAAACTACGTTTAGTATGCAATGCGCCGTGAACTGTGCAAAGTTAGGATACAAAACATTGTTTATAGACGCGGATAGCACATTCTCTGTTGGAAGGTTATCCCAACTGACAAGTAAAGACTCTAACTTAACACAACAGATATATTTAATGAAACCAGCTGATTTCAAAGAACAAGCTTCCATAATAGATCAATTAGCAAATTACATAACGAGAAAATTTGGACTAATTATTTTTGACACAATAACTTCCCTTTATCGAGTTGAAATTTCAGAAAATCCCAAAAAAACTTTCGATTTAAACCGTGAATTAAATAGGCAGTTAGCTTTTTTAGCTCAAACAGCGAAGATTAAAAAAGTTGCAATTCTAATCACAAGTCAGGTTAGAAGCATTTTAGATGAAACTTACGAAGTCGAACCAGTTGCAACTCGCGTGTTAAAATTTTGGTCAGATGTTATTTTAGCCGTAAAGCCGACAGAAAATCCCACAATTGTAAAGATTTTTTTGGAGAAAAAACCTAGCAAAACAAAACTAATAGAATGTTACCTTAAAATAGGGAAGGAAGGAATAAAAGACTATATAACTGCTTAAAAGGTTTGAAAATGGAATTTACAGGGCTTATAATTGAAGCAATAAAATTTATTTTTCCAGCCTACTGTGCAAACGCTATCCCTGTAATTGCCGGCGGAGGCTGCCCAATAGACTTTGGAAAAAATTTCTGCGATGGAAAACCAATTTTTGGGAAGAATAAAACTTTTAGAGGTTTTTTATCCGGTTTAACGGTGGGAACATTGATAGGTTTTATAGAAACCATTTTTTCCCCTCAATATCCTTTCCACTTCGGTTTTCTATTATCTTTAGGTGCACTTATAGGAGATTTAGCGGGTTCTTTTGTAAAAAGAAGATTTGGGTTAAAGCCGGGAGCACTTTTACCAGTTGTCGACCAGGTGGATTTTATAGTTGGAGCATTATTATTTTCCTTTCCCTTCTTCTTTAAACTGTTCACTGTTCAATTTGTTGTAATAATCTTTGCTATAACGATTCCTTTACACCTAATAACGAACTTCATAGCCTACAAGCTTGGCTTGAAAAAACATCCATGGTGAACTTATCCATGAAGCTTAAAGTTTATGGTTACTTCAATGAATACATAGGCTAAAAACAGAAGAACAGCGCCCATGAGAAACATGATGTATGCTTGTCTAGGTTTATATGGATATTTCGTACTTTGGTACATTATTAATAACCCTGCAACGCCAAGTGCGTAAAGAGTCATTGCTACTATACTGTCAGATATGAACTGTTCAGATAGTGCAGGGTGAACAAAAAGAAAACTTCCACGATAATAGGCTGAGGGAAGAGGTCTCATTGTAAGGTCATATATTCCACCGCTAAAGAGAAAAACCACGATGGCTATGATTAACACTGAAACAGCTAAGGCTGACGGCTTTATTTTTGAAATTTTCGTATAAAATCGTTGTAGAGACGTTATTCCTTTCCTAAATTTTCTCGACATCATTTTCCACCGTTTTAATTAAGTATTCCGCTACTTCTCTCGCCCATTCTCCTGTTAAAGGATTCTTTATAATCGAATTTAAATATTCCTTCCAAGAGGCTTCTGAACTCTTCTTCCAAACGTCATATTTTTCAATAATATTATTGTATGCTTTAAAATGTAGTTCACAATAACCCTTTTTAACAGCTTCTCTATTGCAAATTACGCATTTCATGTCTTTCTCCTCTCCTTTGATGGACAGTTAGGATTGAAACAAAGAGTCCATGGACGTTTACCTTTTATTCGAACCTGAACTAAAGGCCAACCGCATTCACGGCAGTTCCTTCTTAAAGGTGTAACTGTTCCTTTCTGGGGAAGCGGAAAGGACGCGTTGCATACTCCCTTAAAATAGTTTGTACATCCTATGAAACGTTTCCCTGTTTTCCTCGAATATAATATCATGAGTTTTCCAGTTCCACAAATTGGACAAGTTCCCACTATTCTGTCTTCAAGCCTTGCCCTTTTTATCGCCTTGCTAAGTTGTTCACCTATTTCCTCTTCCTTTTCCTTTAACTCTTCAAGGGTTGGTTTTAAAATGTCGATAGCGTCAATTAGAACGTTTTCCCTTCTTTCACTGTTCATTTGTATTTTATCCATTCTTTCTTCAAGTTCCCTAGTCAGCTTTATTGAAACAACTTTTGGACAATATTTTTCAAGAACTTCCAAAACTTCAAATCCTAAATCTGTTACAACTATCCTTTCATCTCGCACGTATTTTCTGTCATACAACGTTTGTATTATATCAGCTCTCGTTGCCTTTGTTCCAATTCCCATTTCTTCCATTTTCTTTAGCAAGCTTCCAGGATTATATCTTGGAGGTGGCTTTGTAAACTTATCCTCTAAAATAACTCTTTTTACATTTATCTTCTCCCCTTCCTTTATATCTGGTAAAATCACCTCTTCGGATCTAACGTATGGTTCGTAAAAATGCAGCCATCCCTCTTTTAATGTTCGCCTACCCCTCAAATAGAAACGATGCCCATTAACTAAAATGACAGCTTTCATGCTTTGCCTTATTGCAGGCTCTTCAAAAACAGCCATAAACCTCCTAACAACAAGATCCCAAATTCTCCTTTCAGGTTCGCTTAAAACTCTCTCCGGAAGATTTCCCGTTGGATAAATCGCTGGATGAGCTGGATCCTCCTTTTTTCCTTCTTTGGGTTTTAACTCTGGTTTTGCTAGAAGCTCCTCTGCTAATTTTCTGTATTGAGCTGCCTTACTAAGGTTTTTTAATATGGCTTCATAATTTATCGCTGGTGGAAGCTTTTGGCTGCTTGTTCTTGGATAGGATATTAACGCATCCAGGTATAAACGTTGAGCAATGTTTAAAGTTCTCCTAGGTGTGTATCCGAAAAGACCATACGCTTCACTTTGCAACGTTCCTAAATCAAATGGTGTTGGAGGCATTTGCTTAAACTGTCTAACATTAATCTTCTCAATTAACCCCTCTTTTCCCTTACAAGCTTCAATAATGCTTTTTGCCTCATGTTTAGTTTCTATGATTCCCTTTTCATATTCAACTTCGAAGGTAGTTCCATTTATTTCAACCTCAGCCTTTATCTCCCAGTATGGAGTTGGAACAAAACTTCTAATTTCCTTCTCTCTTGCAACAAGAAACTTTAACGTAGGTCCTTGAACTCTTCCGGTACTTAAAGTTGCATATTTTCCACTCCAGTTTCTAGCCGCTATAGTTAAAGCTCTTGAAAGGTTCACCCCGTAGAGCCAGTCAACCTCGTGACGTGTACGTCCGGCTTCTATAAGTGAAAAATTTAAATGCGGCAACATTTTTTCATAAGAATTTTCAAGTTCTTTTTTAGTTAAAGTTGAATATTTCATGCGTTTTGAAACGTTCTCTTTTTCACCGCAAGTATACTTTAATATGCAGTATCCTATGAGGCTTCCTTCAATATCATAGTCACAGGCTGAAATGAATGTGTCAGCGTTTTCAGCTAATTTTGAAATTGTTTTAAGCCATGTTTGAATGTGTTTAGCTCCCCTTTCTGCAACGTACCTTGGAACCCATCTATAGTTGAAAACGGGATAATAATTCCTCCCTTTACTTTCTTCAGTAACCGTGTATAGATGACCTAATGCTGGAACAACAACGATTTTCTTATCTCTATAAGCTACGTAGTATGGAACTCCATTATCCTCTAACTTTTTAGCTTTCCCTTTCTTATCAAGAGCTGATGCAATCCTCATAGCAGCGTCAGGTTTCTCGGTGACGATTAAGGTATAGCTTTCCATTTTGCAAACCTTACTATTAACTGAACTTTTAGAAAATAACATTAAAGAAGATTAAAAAGTTTCCGAGGAAATTTTAATAGTAGCGTTTTCCTAACATTTAGAAGGTAGGTGAGCCAATGCCTCAGCGTGTTATCTGTAAAAATTGTGGTTATGTTTTATACGAAGGTGATGACCTTAAACCTCCAGATGAAATCCTACAACGTTACAATGGTAAATGTCCAAACTGTGGGAAAAAATTAGCTCTTGTACCTTTACAAATTAACGTCATACCAGTTAAAAAGAATATTAAACCGTAAGTTAAACAGGAGGAATTAGTTGACAGAACCTCGTGTAACACAACTCTACGATATACATAGACAAATAGCTCAAATGACCGTTTTCGCCGGATTTAAGATGCCTCTATTGTATAAAGGTATAATTCCTGAACATTTAGCTGTGAGAAACAATGTTGGACTGTTTGACATCTCCCATATGGGAAGAGTAATTGTAACGGGTAAGGACTCAGAAAATTTCCTAAACTATATTATAACAAATGATGTTTCAAAGATACCGCCGAATAAAGCGTTATACTCTGTTATGTGCAATGAAAACGGAGGAATAATAGATGATTTTGTTGTCTACAGAATGGAAGAACACAAGTTTCTAATAGTGTTTAACGCTAGCAACCGTGAAAAAGACTACAATTGGCTGCTGAAACATTCTAAAGGCTTCAGCGTAAATATAAATGAAGTCTCTGATGAAGTAGCAATGTTTGCAGTTCAAGGACCAAAGGCTGAAAAAACCCTGCAGGAAATATCTACAGAAGATTTAAGTAAAATTCAAAGATTCGCATGTTACACTACACGCTTAACAGATGTAGATGTTCTCGTTTCAAGAACGGGATATACGGGTGAAGACGGCTTTGAAGTTTTCATATGGAACGCCCCTTTAACAAATCCTGAAAAAGCTGTTAAAGTTTGGAACGCTATCTTGAAAGTTGGCAAACCATACGGAATTGAACCATGCGGTTTAGGAGCGAGAGATACGCTGCGGTTAGAAGCAGGACTATGCTTATATGGAAACGATATAGATGAAACAACAACACCTTTAGAGGCTAGGTTAAGTTTTGTAGTGAAATTTTACAAGGAAAAATTCATAGGAAAAGAGAAACTTCTAAACCAGAAAAATGAAGGGGTAAAACGTAAAAGGGTTGGAGTGAAAATGATGGATCCTGGTATACCTCGTCCAGGATTTGAAATATACAGCGACAATAATGAATTAATAGGTAAATTAACAAGCGGAACATTTTCTCCTCTTCTTAAATGTGGCATTGGAATGGGGTATGTTAAAACATCCGAAGCAAAAACAGGTAACATCGTGAAAATAAAGATACGTAAAAGATTAGCAAAAGCAGAAATCGTTTCATTTCCATTCTATAACCCTGAAAGATATGGATGGAAAAGAAAATAAGTACATAAAATTAAAATCGAACCGTAAGGAAAATAAAACACTTTAGTAATCTCTGTAAAAGAGATGTAGTTAATGGGAATAAAAG
>PIYF01000039.1 GCA_003601875.1 Candidatus Bathyarchaeota archaeon
CACTGATGCTTTTCTTAAAAATTTTACTATAGGTTTCCCACGTGAATTTAGTCCTTATATGATTCAGTGTTTCAGCTATAACTCGTCACACACTTTTCAAGTTGATTTAGACACTCCTTTAAATGGTAGGTTAGGTTTTTACGGTGTAACGATAAATTTTGGGAAAAATGGACTGAATATAAGTAATGGAACAACACATATGTTCACCGTTATATTTCTCTTATCAAACAACCTCATTAAACAGAATGTGGCAAATGCAAGTTCCTATGTTGTGCATTTTCCAGCTTACCCGAGTTTAACTAAAAAAGTTGAGTTTTTTGAAGGTTGGTTAAATCTTCCTAAGGGAAGCGTATATGTCGGTGGAAATGTTGCGCTAAATTATTCAAAGGTAAATTTAGCTGCCTTCACCTATTCGAATGCTTCAGGAGAGGTAACCTTCACTGCCAATAATGACCAATTAATGTTAGTTGATATTAAAGAATTAAATCGTGAGATGAGAGTAGGTGGAACAGGACAGATAGAAGTTTCAGATATTTATCATTTAATAAACAAGTCGAATGTCACTATAAGCAGTTTCGATGTTGTAATACCGCCGAACGCTTCTTTCCCAAAGGTTTTCGATCAATTAGGAAGGGAAGCACCTAAACCTAAAAAAATCGGAACGAATCGCTATATGGTTAATTTTACCTTATCAGCAGGGACTGGTGAAAAAGCGATTTTTAAGGTTATTTACAACTTACCAAAAGCCTATTACATAAAAAGCGACGGAACAAATTTTGAATTTACTTTCTCAATTTTTAAGGAATTAAACTACTTCGTTAAAGAAGCATCATTAACCGTTGTGTTGCCTGAAGGAGCAAAGATTATTGAAACCGAAAATGTTTCAAAGAACTTTTACACCTTGTCAAGGAACGTTTATCAACAATCACTCGCCATAAAAAGTTATGATATAATTCCATTCTTAGGCAATTCTGAAGTTACAGTTAAATACAGTTATAATGCTTTATGGCTTTCTTTCCATCCCACCTTATGGATTTGGGCTTTAGCAATTGTTGGATGCGTCGTGGCTATTGTTTGGAAAAGACCTAAAGCTCCTGTTTCAGCTGCTGTGCCCACCGTAGCTATTAGGCTTAGTTCAAAAACTCTTAAGTCCTTTGTAGATTCTTATGAGAAGAAAATGAAAATAGTTAAAGAAATGGAATCTCTTGAGACTAGGGCTAGAAAGGGGAAGATTACACGGAGAAGATATAAGGTGAGAAGGAAAACTCTTGAGACACGTCTTAACACTTTAAATAAGAAACTTTCAGAGCTTAGAGAAAAGATTAGAGCTGCTGGGGGAAGATATAATACTTTGATGCGGCAGCTTGAAGTGGCGGAGATAGAGTTAAGCGAGGCTGAAACAAACATTGAAAGCATTAGGAGACGTCATAGAAGAGGTGAACTGTCCATGGAAGCATATCGAAGGCTCCTCGCAAACTATGAACGCAGAAGAGATAAAGCTGAAACCACAATTGACGGGGTTCTAATAAGATTACGTGAAGAAATCAGTTGAAATAAACCTAAACATTTTTATCCTACTGGTTAAAATTTCATCAATCTAAAATGTGGAGGTGCCTTAAAGTGGTTAAGATAATTGTTGATAAAGATAAATGCACAGGATGCGGCACATGTGTTGACACATGCCCCATGGGAGTCTACGAAATTCAGAACGGGAAATCTGTTCCAGTTAAAGTTGACGAATGTATAGTTTGCAGAGCATGCGAAGCTCAATGTCCTGAAGGAGCAATCCAAGTTATAGAAGAATAACTCCACCTTCCTTTTTATAGATAAGAATATGATTTCCTGAAAATTTTCTCTACGTATCCTTTAACTGGAAGCTTCTCTTTCTTCGCCAGTTTCTCAATAACTTTACTGACACCAGTGGCATATTGAATTGCCCTTTTAGGTTTATCTACTATAAATTGTGGAAAACCAAAATTTTTAGCTGCTTCTCTTAAAATATGCTTTCTTAGAGTATCATTTGAAGATTGAATCTTTAATTTTAATGGAAGACTTATTGCGAATTTTACTAGTTCATAGCTTGCAAAGGGAAGACGAAGCTCAACGTTATGGAAATTGCAGATTTTGAAATCCCTTTCAAAATTTTTTTCATATAATTTTAAGATGTCTGTAATTACCGCTTCTTGAGCCTTTTTCGCTCCGTAGTTTGAATAAATGTTCAAATAACGTTTATAGCCTGCAAATAGTTCGTCAGCGCCTTGACCTGCGAGTAACACTTTAAATCCAAGTTTGGCTGCTGTTTCAGCTGTCCAATAAAAAGGGATTCCTATGCTCAATTTTATAGGGTCTGCTTCTTCGATTAGCCATAAAACCTTTGGAATAATTTTTTCTACATCTTCCTCTTTAAAAAGACGGGTGTGTAATGGAAGTTTTAAGGCTTCTGCCGCTTTTTTCACATATTCAATTTCAGATTGATTCTCTAAACTTACAGAAACTAAATTCACATTAGTTCCTACTTTGTTTGTAAGAAAAGCAAGTAAGCTGCTGTCTAAACCGCCTGAAAACGCAACTGCGACCTTTTCTAAACCTATGACTCTCTCTCTAACTGATTGCAGAAGGATGTTCTGAAGTTTTCTAACTGCAGTTTCAATACTTATCTGGACAATTTTAGGATTGGCTAATTTTTTAACAGGTTTAAACTTTAATCCGTTTTCATCGATTAAAGCAAGATTCCCCGGTGGAAAAGAATAAGTTTTCTTTAACCCAATTTTCCATAGAGCTTTTCTCTCTGAGGCTAAAGCAATTAACACTTCGTTTTCACCATAATATAAGGGTTGAACGCCTAAAGAATCTCTTCCAGCTAGGAGTCTTCCAGGTTTAGATATGAAAAAAGTGAAATCGCCATGTGATTCTCTGATAAAATTTTCAGCTGCCTCTTCCAGTTCTTTCTTAAACTTTTTAGCAGCCCACTTTACACTGGAAAGCTTCAAGTTTGCGGGATATAGTCTTCCATTAAAAACCAATGTGGCGTCAGCTTTCAGCTTAACAGCTTGAGGTATATCTTGGGGAAGAGTTTTTGAGAATATATAACCAGTCGTTACAGATGAGTTTAGTTGTTTGCTTTGTAACTTTTCAATTGATTTTTCGGTTTCTATAACTGTGGGTGAGGCTATTCCGAAGGCTTCAACTTTACTGTGAGTGAAGGCTTTAAGCATGGTGATTACTGTTTCTGTGCAGTCTTCACCTTTCTTATTTAGAGCAGCAACTATTGCATTCATTTTCTAATCCCGATCTATTTTTGGTAAAACATTAATTCTTAATCTTCTATCTAGTCTTTAGGGATTTAATCTTGCCTATTTTACCTATAGATACAGGACGTTACGGAACACCTGAAATGCGTAGAGTTTTCGAGGAGGAATATAGAGTTCAGAAAATGTTGAATGTTGAGGCTGCTTTGGCTTGGGCGCATGCTGAGGTTGGAGATATATCGAAGGAGGATGCTGAAAAAATAGTTGCTATGGCTTCGCTTGAACATGTTAGGTTGAGCAGGATAAAGGAGATTGAACGGGAAGTTAAACATGACGTGTTTGCTCTAGTTAAAGCCTTAGCTGAAGTTTGCGGGCCGAGTGGTGCATATGTTCATCTTGGAGCAACAAGTTCAGATATTTTGGATACAGCTACAGCGTTACAGCTTAAAGAGGCTTTGAGGCTTATTGAAGAAAAATTGAATGTTCTTGAGAAAGTTCTCATGGAGAAGGCTGAAAAATATAAGGATACACTTATTATTGGAAGAACTCATGGTCAACATGCGGTTCCTACAACTTTAGGGTTTAAATTTGCAGTTTGGATGCGTGAAATTTCAAGGCATATTCAAAGAATTAGACAGGTTAAAGAACGGGTTATTGTTGGAAAGATGAGTGGCGCTGTGGGCACTCAAGCAGGTTTAGGTTCACATGCTATAAAAATTCAAGAATTAGTCATGAAAAAACTTGGATTAAAACCAACGGAAGTTTCAACGCAAATAGTGCAGAGAGATCGTTATGCAGAGCTCGTTTGTCTATTGGCAATTGTTGCCTCAACCCTTGACAAATTTGCCACTGAAATTCGGCAGCTGCAAAGACCGGAAATAGGAGAAGTTTTTGAACCCTTCCAAGTTGGAAAACAGGTTGGAAGTTCAACTATGCCTCATAAACGGAACCCGATAACATGTGAAAGAATTTGCGGTTTAGCGAAAATTATGAGAAGCCTTGTTTTCCCAGCTTTAGAGAACATTAAAACTTGGCATGAAAGAGATTTAACCCAGTCTTCTGCTGAAAGATTTATAATTCCAGAAGCTTGCATCATAATTGACTACATGCTCTTTTTAATGACAAACATAATTGAAAACTTAAGGGTTGATGAAAAGCGGATGATGAAAAACATAGATTTAACAAAGGGAAGGGTGATGTCTGAAGCTGTTATGATAGCCCTAACAGAAAGGGGGTTCAGCCGTCAAGAAGCTCACGAGCTTTTAAGAAAGTTAACGGTAAAAAGTGAAATGGAAGATAAACATTTTAGAGATGTGCTTTTAGAGGATGAAACTGTGCGGGAAAAGTTAAGTGTAAAAGAGATTGATGAACTTTTAAACCCAGCGAATTACTTGGGAACAGCCTTAGAACAAATCGACCGGGCAATCAAGAAAACAGAGGAGGAACGGAGAAAGAGAGGGCTGTCAGATTAATATTCTGTTAGGGCTTTCTGTTCCCACTCTTCCTTTCCAAGTTTTTTCCATTCCTTCTTTTTCACTAAACCGCCAACCTGCTCTTTAATTTTCTTTGCAAGTCTCGGTCCTATAAGTGGAAGGTTCATTAAGTCTTCGATTGAAGCATGTTTTATGTCTTCGATTGTTTTAAAGCCTGCATTGTAGAGTATACGTCCTCTAATTCTACCTATTCCTTCCAACTTAACTATTGGTAAGAGTTCCTTCTTAACTCCTTTACTTATTCTTTCCGTTAGTTCAAGGGTTAAGGGTAAAACTTCCTTGTTTTTGAATAGTAAAGCTAATTCGTGGGTTGCATAAAGCAGCCACTTTGCATTTTCAATAGTTCGGTATAAGTCTCCTGGTTGAACTCTAAACTTTCCTATGATTTCGTCTTCACTTGTTTCTTCAATCCATGCTTTAAGAACCATCGCTGTCTTTACTTCACCTAAAAATTCTTCATAGGTTAATCTGTCACTCCATTCATCTGGAATTTCCACTAAAAATTCATCTTTATGTTCTTCCATGAAAAATTCAATTTCATCAAGTTCTCTGGTGTACGGTCTCAATTTTGGGGTCATATCCGGAGTGTGAGCAATCATGTGGAGGAGACTTATATCCGTGAGGTGTTCCGGCTTCCATCTTAAAGCATCACGAATTATAACTCCTGAAACCGGGTCTAAGTAAAGTTCACTTACCCGTTTCCCAAATTTTGTTGCAAAAATGTTTTCTCCAGAAACATCAACCATTTCTTCGTCGTAAAGATATTTCAGAATGTTAGCTATCAATTTTTTAATAGCCCTCAACTCGTATTGACATGCATAGAAGGTTTTTCCGAAGAAGTCGTAGATTCCACGTTCAGTTCTCGCGTAATCTGCGGCTACTGTTGCAAGTACATGAGACCTTAAAATTTTTTCAACAGCCAGTTTCGACCATATGCGTTCTGGACGGGCTAAAATGTAACTTTCCATTAAATAGTCAGCTTCATCAGATGTTTTAGCTATTAAAACAGCTTCTCCAACCTTGTCGTATTTAGGTCTTCCAGCTCTGCCAGCCATCTGTTTATATTCTAAAACACTGATGGGGTAATAACCGTAACCAGGTTCATATCGCCTATAATCTTGAATTATTACAGTTCTTGCCGGAAGATTAACTCCAAAAGCCAAAGTTGGCGTTGCCACTAAAATTTTAATTTTTCCCTGCCTAAAGGAATTCTCTACTATTCTACGATGTCCACCGCCTAAACCTGCATGATGAAAAGCTGATCCATGTTTAACAAGTTCTGCTAGAAGTTCGCTTATCCTTGTTCTTTCACCAGTCGCCAATATTTTTTCCGCATCATGTTCAAGCGACCTTTTAATTGGTTTTGACAGAAGTTGTTCAACTTCGCTTGCAGCTTTTTTAGCAAGTGAAACAGCGTTTCTCCTGGTTGGAGCGAAAATTAATGCTTGACCACCAGATTTCACTGTGTTTAAAGCCAAATTTATCGCTTGGTTTCTTGATTTCTTTTCAATTTTTCTTGCACTGCCATCTTTAAATTGTATTTCATCATGTAGGAGAACGCCTTCTTTGAGTAGAATTGGACGCCACTCCGTTGTTACATATCCAGCTTTAAGCCATTCAGCTATTTCTTCAACATTGTGAATTGTGGCGCTTAAGGCGAGAAGTTGAATTTCAGGATTAATTTGCATAAGTCTCGCTAGCACAACTTCAAGGGTTGGTCCACGTTCAGCCTCGTTTAATAAGTGAACTTCGTCAGCTATTACAAGGCTGATTTCATCCATCCATCTTGCCCTGTGCCTAAGAAGAGAATCAGCCTTTTCATTTGTGGTTACAATTATGTCGTATTTTTCAAGCCATGGGTCACTGCTGTCGTAATCACCAGTGCTTATCCCAACCCTAACCCTTCCATCGTCAGGTTTTCTGATAGCTGAATATTTTTTAAATTCTTCAAACTTTTCACTTGCGAGGGCTCGCAGAGGTGTTAGATAGATTGCTTTTCCCTTTTTTTCAAGGATGTGTTTAAGGGCGCAGAGTTCAGCTATTAAAGTTTTTCCAGAAGCTGTAGGGCTTGCCAAAACGAGGTTTCTTCCCTCTAAAACTCCAGCTTTAACTGCTTCTTCTTGCGGTGGATAAAGCTCGACTATTCCTAACTTAATTATTACTTCTTTTACTGATTCAGGTATTGGTAAATCTGTTATCTTCACTGAGACACGCCCGTTTCTATAACAGCAAATGTTGCATCAACGATTTAAATTGTTTTGAAGTTTGAATGAGAGTTTTCATCGTAATTTGTTAGATTAATTAAATGTATTGAATCGTGAGAAGTAAGATTTAATTAAATCGTT
>PIYF01000040.1 GCA_003601875.1 Candidatus Bathyarchaeota archaeon
GTGTATCCTTCAACAGCAGACACCCACATCATATGTAAATGAACATCTGGTACTGGAACAATCCACACTTTAGAACAGTCAACCTTCATCTCCTCTAAGGCTTTTCTAACCATTACTAAACGTTCACCTGCCGTGAAAGGATTTTCTTTTCTATGACTGTATTGGGCGCTTCCAATAACTATGACGAGTTCATCTACGTTTTTTAATGCATATTTTATCGCAGCTGAATGCCCAAGGTGAAATGGTTGAAACCTTCCAACAAACAATCCACGTTTAATCATTAAATCATCTCACAAAACTATTGAATTTAAATGAATTAATATTTACTCTTTTGAGAACAAATTCAACTGGAAAAACACGTAATTTTCCATCATTCACTCTTATCTCCCTTTCAGAAGAAAAACCTCTACTTTCACGCTTCAAAATTTCAAGTTTAACGTTTAATCCAAAACCATAACCGCCTAAGGTGAAATCTGAACGGACAACTCTATGACATGGAACAAGTAAGGGAAAAAGGTTTGAAGCCATAACCCTGCCAACAGCTCTAGGGCTTCCTCCAACGCATTTAGCGACAAAACCGTAGGAAGTTACATATCCAATTGGAACCTGCAGAACAGCCTCTATTACTTTTCTTGAGTAAACTGAAAGTTGCTCAGTGGCTAATGGAAAACTTTCAGAAGTTTCCTTTCCATAATAAATGTTTTTTAGCGACTTCAAAATGCGTCTAGCAAAGGCTGAAGATTTTTCGTTTTGTTTAAACGGCATGTTAAAAGGAACCTTTAAAAGAAGATTGTGTAAGACGGTTTTCCTATTTTGATTAAAGGTTGTGGCATAAATTTTCTCTTCATCTGTTATGATGCCGAACCATAAGTCACCGTTTTTTTCAATGTAGAGGTTAAGCATTTAACCAACCTCATCTTACAAGAAATTATTTTGCATCAGTAAGCTTAATAGTTTGGCTTGTACATATCAGAAAGAGTGGTTAAAATGGAAAGACAAGGACAACAATCTCAATATCCATGGATTCCAGGAGCAACAACCGTTGGGGTTGTCTGCAGAGACGGTGTAATCTTGGCGTCTGAGAAACGTGTTTCATATGGATATTTAGTTGTAAGCAAAGGTGGGAAAAAAGTTTTTAAAATTACAGACCATATAGGTGCAGCATGCGCTGGACTAGTCTCAGATATGCAAATTCTTGTTAGAGAGGTTGAAGCATACGCAAACCTGTATAGTCTGGATGTTGGAAGGCCAATATCTGTAAGGTCTGCAGCGAAACTTATGTCGAACCTCCTCTTCAACCAGAGGTTGGCTCCGTTAATTACACAAACAATAGTGGGCGGAATAGATGATGAAGGCTCATCAATATACGTTTTAGACATCCTTGGTTCAGTGATACCGGACAATTATGCAGTTGTTGGTTCAGGAACAGAAATAGCAGTTGGTGTTCTTGAGCAAGGTTATAAAGAAGACATGTCTATGGAGGAGGGAAAAGATTTGGTTGTTAGATCTATAAAGTCTGCTATAAGCAGGGACATTATGAGCGGGGATGGAATAGACTTCCTTTTGATAACAAAGGATGGAATTAAAGAGGAATCCACAAAATTCTAAAGGTAAACCTGCAAGATAAATTATATTCAAATTTCTAATTGAAAAGGGAAGCAAAATTGTCCTTTCATTTAAGCCTTGAAGAGGGAAAGTTTCTAGTAAAACTTGCAAGAAAAGCCGTTGAAGAATATTTAGCAAAAGGAATACGTATAGAGGTTCCGAGAGAAACTTCAGAGAAACTTTTGAAACCCTGCGGAGTTTTCGTGACGATAAACAGTGCGAAGGGCGAGAGAAAAGAGTTAAGGGGATGTATAGGTCTTCCATATCCAACTACGCCTTTGGCTAAAGCGGTAATTGAAGCAGCCATAAGTTCAGCAACTCAAGATCCAAGATTTTATCCGCTTTCAATAAGTGAACTTGAAAAAGTTGTTTTTGAAGTAAGCATTTTAACACCTCCTAAACTTGTAAAGGTGGAAAAACCAACAGATTATCCGTCCAAAATAAAGGTTGGAGAAGACGGGTTAATAGTTGAAAAAGGAATGTTTAAGGGTCTTCTTCTACCTCAAGTTCCAGTTGAATGGAAATGGAACGAAGAAGAATTTCTATGCCAATGCTGCATCAAGGCTGGTTTGCCGCCAGATTGTTGGCTGACAGAAGGAACAAGAATTTACAAGTTTCAAGCAATAGTTTTTGAGGAGGAAAAACCGAAGGGAGAGGTGAAACGTAAACCCCTCGGCGGGAAGTAATTTAATGCGTGTTTATTTTTCTCCATGTGGAATAGGGTTAGGTCATGTTGGAAGATGCATTCCGATAGCAAGAAGGCTTATGGAAAAGAAAGCTAAAGTTTTGTTTTCAACTTATAGGGAAGGCTTATCCTATGTTGAACGTGAAAGAATTCCCTTCGTAGAATCTCCATCAATAGGTTTTCAAGTTAAACCAGATGGAACAATAGACTTTAAACAGACAACAATTAATCCTGGACCGTTCCTTGCATCTTTCACCCTTATGGAACAAATAAACGCTGAATTAAGGTTTATTGAAAGCTTTAACCCTCACGTTGTTGTTTCAGACTCCAGAGCTTCACCGTTGTTTGCAGCAAAAATGTTAGGAATACCAAGAATCTGCATTTTGAATCAATTTCAAGTTATTGTGCCAAGGAAAAAACGTTTCCTAAAACTGGCAAGACTTGCAGACTTCATAGCCTTAGCATTAATTGGAAAAATGTGGACTATGGGAAACCATATTTTAATACCAGACTTCCCTGAACCATACACCATAAGTTCAGGTAACCTTCACATCCCAAAATCATATAGAAAACTTGTGAAATTAATAGGACCTATAATACCGAAACGTCCAGAGGAACTGCCAACTAAAATGGAACTACGAAGAAAACTTGGTTTACCATTAGATAAACCAGTTATCTTTGCACCGCTCAGTGGTCCAGTAAGGGAAAGAGCGTTTTTAACTGGAATTTTAAGAAAAATATTCCTTAAGTTTCCATCCGACTATGAAGTTGTTATGTCTCTTGGCTATCCAAACACTGATAATAAGCCAATTAATCACGGCAATTTTACAACTTATAAATGGATTCCAAACCGCTTTGAATATTTAAAGGCGTGCGACCTCCTTATAAGTCGAGCTGGACATGGAACTATAACTCAATGCATGTACTACGGAAAACCTATGATTTTAATACCAACACCAAGCCACACGGAACAAATTAACAATGCGAAGAAAACAATGGATTTAGGTGTTGCGAGAATCATTCAACAAGAGAAGCTTACCAAGGCTAAACTATTAAAAAATGTTAAGCTTATGCTGCAAAGCAAGGTTCAGGAAAGAATTACGCAAATCCAAGAAGAAGTTTTAAAATATGATGGATTAAAAAGGGCTGTGGAGACAATAATTAAAGTAGCTGAAAACCAAAATTGACAACAAATATTTTATTAGTTGATGAGAGAAGCTAAAAGTATGTTCATGCCTCGGAAGCTTTTGGAAGAAAAACTTCAAAACATCCTTAAAGAGGATGTTGAAAAAGGAGATGTAACAACATCTCTCCTTATCCCTCCGGAAAGCGTGGCGGAAGCAGAAGTCATAGCGAAAGAAGATGGAGTCATAGCTGGTTTAGAGGAAGCAGAAATTCTAGCGGAAAGTTTAGGGTTAAAAGTTAAACGTACAGTTTCAGATGGGGAGAAAATAAAGAAAGGAAAAGTTTTAATGAAAATTTCCGGAGAAACAAGGACAATCTTAACTGTTGAACGCACATTACTAAACATTGTTTCACGTATGAGTGGAATAGCTACAGCTACAAGAAAACTTGTGGAAAAAGCTAAAAAAGCTGGCTTTAAGGTGCGTGTCGCCTGCACAAGGAAGGTTGCTCCTGGACTATTATATCTGGATAAGAAAGCTGTTCTAATAGGTGGAGGTGACACTCACCGTTTATGTTTAGATGACATGATTTTAATTAAAGACAACCACATTGCAGTTGTGGGAAGCATTGAAAAAGCTGTAAAAACAGCGAAAGAAAAAGCGTCGTTCAGCAAAAAAGTTGAAGTTGAAGTTACAAGGGTTGAGGATGCCGTTAAAGCAGTGAAAGCTGGAGCTGATATAATAATGTTTGACAACTTTAAACCAGAGCAAGTTGAAAAGGCTGTAAAAAAGCTTAAAGAGATGGGTTTTTATGGAAAGGTTTTATTGGAAGCAAGTGGTGGAATAACAGCAAACAACTTTTTAGAATATGCATCTAAAGGCGTCAACATAGTAAGTCTAGGCGAATTAACTGACAGCGTTAAAGCCTTAGACATAAGCTTGGAAATCAGGAAAATAAGAATGGAAAGATAGAGAAAATCGTGAATTTTGCGGTTTGAAAACTTTTAAAATACTGATTTAAGACAACCTCTATAACGGCTGCCACTAAAAGAATTAAAGCTGAAATAGAAATAAACAAACAAGCATTCTTAACTTCTATTTTACTTCGGTGCTGTATAAGCCTCCACGTTAACCAACAACTTTCAGCCATGGCTATGGAATAAGCTAAAAACTCCATCCAAGTGAAAGGCAGAATAAAAAGTAGGAAAAAAGACAGGATAGGATTAAGATTGTAAGTGAGGCTGTCCGCTTGTAATACAAGTCCAGTACTATAAAGTGAGTAGAATTCGAAGGCTGGTCCAGCAATTGGAACGAAACCAATTAAACATAACATAAAATTGTTTCCGAAAATGAAGGATACTTGCTGTGTAAGTGGAAGACTGTTTACAGTGTTTCTTGTACTATTAATTGTATTTTCAAGTTCATTTACGTCGCTTTCCCTAAGGGGAGTTAACAATCCAGCAATTGTTATGGCAACGGCTACTAAAAAGAAAACTAGAATCGCCGTTATCCTCTTTTCTCTAGACGAAAGTTTGTTCCAAAAACTGAAGGCACACAATTTTAACCCTTTTTCGGAGTTATTTTTAAGGCTCTAAACCCTCTTGCACAAGGATTTAACATTTCTGTAATATTAACTTTTTTCAAAATTTTCTCCTCGTCTTCTGCATATCCTCTTACATCATGTTCAGCAGCTATTAAAGAATGGAGGTAAACTCCGTTAATAGCTGTTCTAAATTGACATTTTGAAGGTAAACCGAGAGTTAAAACCTTATTTTCATCAACAGCTTTTTTAGAGGCGTATATAACAGCGTAAGCTCCCGCTGTTAACTCTGCAATTCTCACAGGAACACTTTCCTTGCCTATGGCTAAAACAGCAATCCCGTGTTTACGTGTAACGTTTCCAGCTATTTTCCTAAGTTTTGGAAGAATCTTTAAAAGATGTCTTTTAGCTTTACTTGAAGCCTTAACATTTGAAAGTTGAATTGCTGACAATCTCTCAAGGGGAACAGCTCCTAAAGACATGTCTAAATGGACAATATCAGCCTTAACCCTTTCAAGAAGCTCCTCACAAAGTTCAGCTTCATGAACAACAAGTTCATGTCCATCTTCCGCCGCTGTAAAAATAGGTTCAGCTAAACATGTAGATGCTTCTCTGTAGGGTGGAAGAACAAGAACAGCTGCTACTGCCACAATAGAAACTGGTTGGAAGTTTTCATCCAGCAAAGCAGAAGCTGAATCAGCAGCAATAATCCTCAATATTTCACCTTGCTTCTAAAATAACAATTATAAACATTTATCTTTGGTGGTTAAAGTTTAACCCGAGAACAAACATCTCTGAACTTTTAGCCCTACTTGCCTTAGGCTTAATAACCCTCACAACAATGAAACATCGTTTAACTTTTTCAACAAAATCCCTGAGCATGTCACCTTGAAAAACTTTAACGAAAAAGTTTCCGTGAGGCTTAAGAACGTTTATAGCTATCCTTAAAGATTGTTGTGCCAGGTCTATTTGCCGAGCGTGATCCACTTCCCATACGCCGGAAATATTCGGTGAAACATCTGAGATAACGGCGTCAGCCTTCCTTGGAATATTATCTAAAATTTGTTCTACAATATCTTCATCCCTGATATCAGCTGTTAAAGTTTTAACGTTCTGTTCAGGGAAAGGTTCGATATCCCTCACATCAACCCCTAATACAAAACCTTTTTTTCCAACAAGTTTCCTGGCTGCTTGAATCCATCCTCCAGGAGCCGCACCTAAATCAACAACAACATAGTTTTTTCTAATAAAGTGATATTTTTTGACAGCTTGAAAAAGTTTGTAAGCTGCTCTTGACCTATAATTTTCCTCTTTAGCTTTCTTATAATAATAGTCTCTTTTATGTTCCTGCAGCCAAGATTTAGGCAAAACTAGCTGTCACCTAACTCTGCATGTTCTTTCTCAACTAAGCTTAAAAGCCACGCTGTTAATTTTTCACATGTTTGAGGGGAAACTGGACCTGAAGGACTGCATCGTGAGCTGTCTGGACATAGAAGGCAGGGACAATCAATTATTGAATCAATGGATGCTGGAAGCCTTTTTGGATAAAGCCTATACGTCCATCTTCCGTTAGAAAGTTCTCTTTCCCTTCGAATTAATCCACGATTTTCAAGTTTAATAGCTATCCTTGAACCTTCACGGCTGCTTGCTCCAAGTTCACGCCACAATTCAGATTGAAGCATTCCTTTACGTCCAGTACTCATTATAAGATGAAACGCCTTCTGTTCTAAATCGTTGTATTTCGCCATTTCCATGTTCAACCTTCATTAATATATATGCTAGTTTATGGATAAAAATTTGGTGGGAAAATTTAAAATGGAAAATTATTGCTTAGGCATTGAAAGCACAGCTGATGATTTCAGCGTTGGAATAGTAACTTTTAATGGAGAAATTTTAGCCAACGTTATAAAAGCCTATGTGGCTGAGGAAGGGGGAATCCATCCAAGGGAAGCTGCAAGACACCATGCAGCC
>PIYF01000041.1 GCA_003601875.1 Candidatus Bathyarchaeota archaeon
CGTTCCCTTTAACTCCTTCACTGTTTGAGTTATTTTCTTTGGAAATTCCACTTTTTTCTTTTCAGTTTTCACCAGTCCTTCAACAGGGATTTTATTCTCTAAAGCTTCAAAAATTTCCTTACAGTTTAAGTCTTCAACCTCTTTTCCTCTAGGCGCTCTCGCCACATATTTTATGCCTGCAACTTGCAATAATTCTTTTAAAATTAAGTCTCCGCCTCTGTCTCCATCTAGAAAAGCTGTTGCTTCCTTTTCTCTACACAACTTCTTTATTGTTTCGGGAATTTTAGCTCCTTCAACAGCTATGACGTTGTGCATTCCGCAACGCATTAGATTTATTACGTCTGCTCTTCCTTCAACAATTATTATTTCCTTTGAACTGTCAACTTCCGGTCCTGCGGATAATTCTTCGGGGCCGTACTTTTCAACTTTTGCAGCCTTTAAGGTTTCAGCTACTTCCTTGAAAACTTCATCTACGGATGGCATAGACTCTATAGTCCATTTGTGAAGAATTTCTTTTGCCCTGTCAATTATGGCTTTCCTTTTCGATTCTCTAACATCTTCAATTTTTTCTAGGGTAACCTTTGACGCGCATGGTCCAACCCTATTTATGCTTTCAATACTTGCAGCTATCAGCGCTGTGGAGACTCTGTCAAGGCTTGTTGGAATTATTATTGTTCCCGTGGTTTTATCTTGTTTTGAACGTATCTCTATTTCTATTCTACCTATCCTTCCAGATTTCTGAAGTTCTCTTAAGTCAAGTTCAGGTCCAAACAATCCTTCGGTTTGCCCAAAAACAGCACCTATAACATCTGATTTTTCAACTACTCCATCTATTTCGAATTTCGCTTTTATCACATATTTTATAGTATACGATTGTGATGAGCCCGTAAGCGTCACTTCCAATATGATTAGTTAGCTTAACCGCGTGAATGAGAGAACTGTTCTCTCAAATTCACGAGGATTAATTAGCTTACTTCCATATTTAATTTATGAATTATTAATCCTCCTCTTTAAGATTTCCTTAAAATTTTGTTATTTTAAAGATTGTTTCATTTCATTCTCCGTCTGGAATTCATAGTTTTTCTTTTTAAGTTCTCCATATATGTTGCTAATCCTTCAATGTCTTTTACTTCGCCGCCGACAGCTCTTGAAAGTTTTCTCCAAAGGGTAAGGTTGGCTTTCACCTTAACCCTCTCTAAGTTCTCCTTTAATCTTTTCGTCCACTCTTTTCCTCTTCTATCAAAATCTAATAGGAGGATAACCTCGTCCGTGTCACTTTTTTCCGCTTCAGACAAAACATCTAAAAACTTTTTTCCAAAGCTTTTCGCTTGAATTATTCTTCCATTTATAGATAGTTCCTTTAATGTTTCCGCATCTTTTTTCCCTTCAACTATTATAGGTGTTCCTTTATTCGCCTCTTGGGCTATTTGCTCTAAAATTTTAAGAATTTTTTCTTCTTTCTCTTTTAAACGAGTTGACAAAGTTTTTACCTTGTTATCTGCACTTTTTTAATTGTTTCCAAACATTTTTCTGCTTCTTTATTACTTTTAAAGTATCTTCTCACAGGTTCCAATATTTTTATAAGTTCTTCAGCTACGGCGTTTTTAAGGTCTAATGGATGTATCTTTCCTTCTTTATAGGCTTTCTCAAGCTGTTCGTAACTTTGAAATTCAACATGTCCACCGTATTTTGCTGGTCTTTCCACAATGAATGTTTGTTTCTCACGGAAAATTATGTATTTACAAAATTCTAAGATAGGATTATACTGAGTGACTTTTTCTGGACAGAAAGCTCTACGTATTTTTTTCCTTATTTCATCTGGTGAATCATAAATGAAGATGCAAGTTTCAGGTTTACTTTTCGACATTTTAGCTGAAACTAAAGCTTCTTTTTCTTTCCCAGCTGGAATAGGCCATATAGCTGGTTTTTCTAAACCTTGTAGAATATGATGGTGTACACATATAGGTTTCCAGAATCCAAGTTTTTCACCTAACTCTCTTGCCACAACATTTGCTTTTCTTTGATCCATGCCGAGTTGGCATATTTTTACTTTAAGATGGAATATGTCTGCTACCTGCATTGGAGTGTATAAGAAGTCTGAAACGTAATGGGCTTCCGTTTCTTTTCTCCCAGCTATTTCTAAGGTTCGTTTCGTTCTTGCTATGGTTAGGTTCTTCGCTATTTTTATTGTCTTTTCCCAGTAACTTAAATCGTCATATAATTCATCTGAATAGATGAATTCAACTTTGTCTTCTGGAACGCCTAAGGCTATCCATGAATGTTTAAAAAGATCTGCAGCTTTTCTGATGAGTTTTA
Source organism: Candidatus Bathyarchaeota archaeon (assembly GCA_003601875.1). Classification (GTDB taxonomy): domain Archaea; phylum Thermoproteota; class Bathyarchaeia; order Bathyarchaeales; family Bathycorpusculaceae; genus PIYF01. Next base: position 2,317 of record PIYF01000041.1, read on the forward strand.
GGTCTCCGCCTAACTTGTTATTTAGCCAAGCGTGCCATGTGGAAAGGTAAGCCTTGAAATGGATTCCAGCTTCTATTAAATCTTTCATTTTGTAAGCACATATGACTCCTGTTCCTAGATGGACTAAACCTGATGGTTCCCAACCATTGTAGGCTATTGGATGCTCCTCAGTTTCTAAAAGGCTTCTTAAATCATCTGTTGTTATGACTTCTTCGGTTGGAGGTTTACATATCAACTCTATTTTTGTTTCAACATCCAATTGAATCACACTGGATAGGTTTTCTCTTTTAACGTTATAAAACAGAGACTTAAATGTTAAGTTTCACTCTAGTAAGGTTACAGCGACTTCCTCCCCCTCTTCAATTACGTCAGCATTTACTGGTACAAGGATGTAGCCGTCAGCTTCCGACATGCTTGTAATTGCTCCAGACTCTTTAAAAGCTTGGTAAGCCTTTCCATCTCTAATTTTCACTGTGAGAAATTGTGCTCTTCCAGAGGAGGAAGCGAACCTGTGTCCCATCTTCACCTTAACTTTTTTAGGTTCTCTCTCCGGAATTCTAGCCATTTTCCTAACAGCTGGAGCTAAGAAAAGATATGCGTTGCTGAGACATGATGTTGGGTAGCCCGGCATGCCGAGAACGGGTTTGCCTTGAATTAAACCGAAAAGGGTTGGTTTGCCAGGTTTCACTTGAACTCCATGGAATAAGACTTCTCCAAGTTCCTCAATTATATTGTAGAGTAAATCTCGTGTTCCAACGGAGCTTCCCCCTGAAAGAACTATTAAATCGTTTTTTAAAGATTTTTTAATTCCTAATTTAAGCTCTTCATAAGAATCTGGAATTATTCCATACCTTACTGGTGAACCTCCATTAGCCATAACAACAGCTGAAAGAGTGTGAGAATTAATATCGTATATTTCACCTTCTTCGATTTTTGAACCAACCTCCTTTATTTCTGTGCCTGTTGAAATTATTGAAACATTAGGTTTAACGTACACTTTAACGGTTTTTTCTCCAAGGGCTGCGAGAACTCCGATTTTCGGCGGAGTTAAATATGTGCCTGCTTTAAGAATTTTATCTCCCTTCTCTATGTCCTCTCCTTTTGGTGCAACATTCGCTATTGGATAAACTGGTTTGTATATCTCCACAAAACCTTCTCTTTCTTGTGTATTTTCAACCATTACAACAGCGTTTGCTCCAGCTGGCATAGGGCATCCAGTGGCTATTTGAATGCATTCTCCTCTCCCAACTTTCCCGTTGAAGGGTTTCCCAGGGTAGGCTGCCCCTAATAATTTAAGTTTTTTAGGCTTAAACCGTGATGCTCCATAAGTGTCTTCAGCTTTCACTGCATATCCATCCATCGCTGCTCTGTCAAATGGTGGAACAGAGATTTTAGCAGTTAAATCTTCAGCTAAAACTCTTTCATAGGCTTCATCTATTGATATCTCCTCTGTTTGTTCTACTGGTTTAACGTTTTCAAGCACAATTTTCTTTGCTTCTTCATATGAAATGAGTTTTCTGAAAGGGCTCATCCTCTTCATCTGTTAACCTCCCAAAGCATGTGTCCGAGAACTGGTAGAATTATTCTTTTTAAGCCTAGTTCAACAGCTCCTTTTGAGCCTGGAAGAGTGAATATAACTTTTTTTCCAACTGTTCCTGCTGTAGCTCTGCTTAAGATTGATATTTCACCTATTTCTTCATAACTTAATCTTCTGAATAATTCTCCGAAGCCTTCAATTCTCTTCTCTAAAAGTTCTATAACTGCTTCATATGTTTGGTCTTTGAAGCTTATCCCTGTGCCACCGCTTGTTATGATTACATCTATTCTATGGTCGTTGAGGAATTTTTGGATTGTTTCTTTTATTGTTTTTCTATCGTTTTTCACAATTTCATATCCATAAACTTTGTGTCCATTTTCCTCCAAGAGTTTTATGGCTTCCTTTCCAGTTTCATCTGTTTCTTTTGTTCTTGTGTCGCTTGTAACTAAAACAGCGCATCCAGCATGTTCCTTTTTCATTTCTTTATGTTCACACATGTTTTTCATCCTTCGTTTTCTCTACAACTTTTATGTCCATTATCTTTGTTGTTGGATACTGTCCATTTTCATCCTTTTCCAAATATTTCACCATGTCCCAGATTGTGAGTAGGGCGGTTGTTACTCCTGTTAAGGCTTCCATTTCAACACCAGTTTTATAATCCGCTGTTACACTGCATTGAGCTTCTACATAGTCTTCTGCCATTTTGAATGTTAAATCAACTTTTGTGAGGGGGATTGGATGACACAAAGGTATAAGCTCATAAGTTTTTTTCGCTGCAAGAATCCCTGAAACTTCAGCTATTGGAAGGGGGTTTCCCTTTTTTATTTCTCCTTTCTTAATAGCATCTATTGTTTGCTTCTTTAAAATTATCTTCCCAGTAGCTGTAGCCCTTCTGTGTACAATTTTTTTCTTGGATACGTCAACCATTTCTACAAAACTTACATTACTGTTTCTCTCTTTCATTTGCTAACCCTTCCAGTAAGGTTCCCTTCTTGAAACAGCTTCCTCGAAGGCTTTTTCCAACTCTTTTAAATCGTGACTTTCAAGTATGGGTTTCACGTCAACTAAATTATCATTTCTCATAAGACAAGGCTTTAACTTTCCATCTGCAGTAACCCTTAAACGTGTGCAGTTCATGCAGAAGCTTGAATTATGCATAGGCTTAACAATCTCCACTATTCCACCGTTCCTCAAATAATATTGTCTTCTCCTTTGAAGTTCTCTAACTAAAACATCCTTAGAGTTTTCCTTTAATTCCTCTTCAACTAGGCTTAAATCATAATAAAATTTCTTCCAGTAAGGTGCCCCATACTGGATTGGTTGGAATTCAATGAGCTGTAAGATTGCACCACAATTTTTTGAAAATTCAATCATTCTTGGGATATCCTTATCGTTTAACCCTTTTAAAACAACCATGTTAATTTTTACTGGTTTCAAACCGCTTTTAACAGCTGCTTTAATTCCCTTTTTCACTTTTTCTACAGCGTTTACTCCTGTGATTTTTTCAAAAATTTGCTGGTTTAATGAGTGAAGACTCACATTTACGCGTTTTAAACCAGCCTCATAAAGTTTTTCTGCATATTCCTCTAAGTAAAAACCGTTTGAAGTCATGGAGACTTCGTCAACGTGAGGTGTAATTCTTCTCACTATTTCAGTGATATCCTCCCGTAAGAGTGGTTCTCCACCTGTAAGTTTAACTTTCCTCATACCTAACGAGGATGCTACCATAACAATTTTTTCAATTTCAGTTGTTGAAAGTTCTCTTCTACAATCTTGTTCTCCTTCCATATGGCAGAAGAAACATCTGAAGTTACATCTATGGGTTAACGATATTCTTAGGCTTGTTACGGGTCTGTTGAAAGGGTCTCGAAGAACTCTCATTTCATTCCACTTGTTGTATTGGTTTATTTTATGCTTAAAATTGTTATGCTTAACTGTGCATAACGTTCATGGAAGAATGCGAGAAAAACCGTTATGCTTATAAGATCATATCGATGAATTTTAACGCTGATGCCGCCTATGAACCTTAAAACAACACTCATATTAGTTCTCTTATCTTCAATAACAGTTAGTGGTTTAACCTATTCTTATCTAACTGGACAGTTTAACCCTCCATCACTAACAATTTTTCATGCTGGAAGCCTCTCAATACCCCTAGAAAAGATCGGAAAAGAATTCGCGAAAACCCATACAGGAATAAGCATAGCCTACGAATCTTCTGGAAGTGTTGACGCTATAAGGAAAATAACAGATCTGCATAGAAGCTGCGACGTTTTGGCTTCAGCTGATTATTCGCTGATTCCAAGGATGATGTATCCAAAATATGCAAATTGGACAATAATCTTTGCTTCAAACGAGATGGTCATAGCCTACACAAACATGAGTCGCTACTACGACGAGATAAACTCAACTAACTGGTATAAAATCCTAAATAGAACAGAAGTTTGGAAGATCTAATCCGGGTAAAGATCCATGCGGTTATCGTGCACTCTTGGTTTTTCAGTTGGCATCCATTTATTATGGTGACCCTGCGATAAACAGTAGTTTATGGAATCATTCTAACACAATCATCAAACCTAAATCTGTTGAACTGTTGAGTGCATTAGAATCTGGACAAATCGATTATGCTTTTGAATATAAGTCTGTTGCGATACAGCATAACCTTAGATATGTGAAGCTTCCTGATGAAATAAATCTTTCAAAATTTGAGTTAAAGGACTATTATGTCCAAGTTAATGTAACAATTAAAAAAGACGGTGAAAAATTTGTTATTAATGGTTCACCTATCCTTTATGGACTAACAATTCCTAAAAACGCTGAACACTTGAATCTCGCCCTAGATTTTGTTAAATTAATTTTAAGTGAGAAGGGGAGAGAAATTCTTACAGAATGTGGACAAAACGTTTTACATCCAGCCTACGTAGACAATGTTCAAAATGTTCCAGTAAAACTCAAATCTTTTGTTGAAAATCTTCCATAGGTGAAAAATTTGGTGCAATCATGGTTCAGAGAGAAAAGCCTCTTCATAGTTTCTTCAACTATTCTAGGATTTCTGATGCTTTTATTCCTAATTTTACCCATAATTAACACGGTTTCCACATCTGCTGGAGGGTTAGGTGAAGCTATAACAACCGCGGAAACGGTTAACGCTATACTTACAAGTTTTTTCGCAGCGTACCTAGCAACTCTTATAACATTCTTTTTCGGAGTTCCCCTAGCCTATACACTTGCAAGACATGAGTTTAAAGGAAAAAGTTTAGTTGACGCTGTAATAGACCTTCCAATACTTATTCCCCATAACGCTGCCGGCATTTCCCTACTCATGCTGTTAGGTCCAAGAAGCCTTATTGGCGGAGGCTTCTCAAGTTTAGGTGTAAGCTTTGTTGACACAATTTTCGGGGTTGTTGCAGCAATGGTTTTCGTAAGTTCACCTTTCATGATAAGAAGCGCTGAAGAAGCCTTCAAATCAGTTAACCCTGAACTTGAAAAGGTTGCAAGAAGTTTAGGAGCGTCCACATTTAACGCTTTCAAAAATGTAACTTTTCCATTAGCCTTTAGAGGGATATTAACCGGATGTTTATTAACTTGGGCCAGAAGCATAAGCGAGTTCGGAGCGGTTGTAGTTCTGGCTTATTATCCAAAAACTGCAGCTGTCCACCTTTACGACGTTTTTGTCAATTGGGGTTTAAGTGCAGCAGCTCCTATAACAGCCCTTTTGATAATATTAGCAGTAACAATATTCACGGTAATCAAGCTTATCACAGCTAAACCGCTAAAACCATCCTTCAGCTAACGTGAAAATCATGAGCATCAAAATTGAAAATTTATCAAAAAAATGGGTTAACTTTGCAATAAAGAATATTAACCTTGAAATTAACCGTGGAGAATACTTTGTTATTTTAGGACCAACAGGAGCTGGAAAAACATTACTTTTAGAGTTAATAGCTGGATTTTACACTCCAGACACTGGAAAAATAATTATTGATACTGTGGATGTTACATCTTTTCCACCTGAAAAACGTAGATTAGGTTATGTACCTCAAAATTATATGCTTTTCCCCCACATGACTGTTGAAGAAAACGTTGAATTCGGATTGAAAATGCATGGTTTTTCACGGTTGAAAAGAAAGAAGATGGTGGATGAAGTTTTGGAACTTGCTGGTTTAAGTAAGCTTCGCAGTAGACTTCCTGAAACTTTAAGTGGAGGTGAAAAACAGAAAACAGCCTTGGCTAGAGCCTTAATTATAAAGCCTAAAATTCTCCTCTTGGATGAGCCTTTAAGCGCTTTAGATGTTAACACTCAGAAAAAATTGAGAGAGGAGCTGAAGAAATTGCATGAAAACTTAAACATAACAACGATTCATGTAACCCACAACCATTCTGAAGCTTATTTTCTCGCTGAAAAATTAGCAATCATGAAAGATGGAACCATAATTCAAAAAGGTTCACCGGATGAGGTTTTCTACAAACCGAAAAACAATTTTGTAGCAAGCTTCGTTGGTTTTGAAAACCTTTTTGATGGAAAAATAGTTGAAAGGCATGGAAACCTAGTCGTCGTAGATATAGGTAATATAAAAGTGGAAGCTGTCACTTCGTTAGAGGCTGAGAAATGCACTCTTGGTGTAAGACCCGATGACATAATAATTTTGGAGTCTCCATCCAAATCAAGTATGAGAAATCTTTTGAAAGGTAAAATTTCAAATTTTATAAGTATGGGTTCCATTGTGAATTTAACAGTTAAAGTTAAAGAAAAATCCTTCATGGTTCTCATTACTAAAAGATCATTTGAAGAAATGAACTTACAAAAAGGGAAAGAGGTTTACATAGCTTTTAAGGCTTCTTCTGTTCATGTCATGTAAAGTTGTTTCGCGGGCTTTGTCTCCCACGATACCTATCACTTAACTTCATCGTGGAGCCTTACGCTCCTCTAGGTTAAGCTCTCTCCGGCGTGGGATTTTGCCCGCGCCCACCGTGTCCCATGCTTGGGTAACCCTCCCTCATCACAAGCCTAACTTTTCGGTTGGGTCCGTCTGCATGGGTCTCAAAGGAGGTTCCGGTGGGATAGCTCGTTTCATCGCTACTTTAAGTTTTTATTTGGTTAAAGATTAACTTTTCTCAATTTCACAGGAACGGTTCAAGGTTTAATTCAAATCCGCAGACTGGGTTTTCAAGTTCAAAGTTTGTTATGACTTCTGGGTGGATTTCACCTAAAACTCCAATTCTCATGTTTTTTATGGTTATTGCTGCTGTTCTCCCATCTATAAAACTTGAATCTTTAAACGGTTTTATCTTCCAACCTTTTAACCCTAAATTTTTAAGTAATGCTTCAACTGTGGATTTTATTTCTGAAAAGTTAGCTGTTGAATGGGAGGAAACTCCGGCTAGGTGTAATTGTCTTTCAGTGCGACATTCCATTTTCTCATTAACTTTTATCACATCTGAAACTTCGAAGATTTTCTGTGGAAAGCTTTCATGTTTATTATCCATAAGGTTCTTCATTAAGGATGGGAGCAAACTTGTTCTTGCCACATCATATTCTGAAGAGGAAGGATTTGCAAGTTTAACCGTTTTCTCAGGTTTCTTCCTCATCTTTTCATATTGAACTTCACTATTTATTAGGGTGAAGTTCATAACCTCTGTGAAGCCTAAACCTACCAGTATTTCTCTAATAACATTTGAAAGTCTTGTGGCTTCATGGAGGCTTCCAGTGGTTACAGTTTTAGGCTTTGAAGGTTTAAGCCTGTAATATCCATACCCAATTGCAACTTCCTCAACCAAATCAACTTCATGGAGAATGTCGATTCTGTAAGCTGGTATTTCAACGTTAATTTTTCCGTCAACATTTTCTTCAGCGTTTAACCTGCATTTTCTTAAATATTCAACAATTTTCCTCGATGAAAGTTTAAGTCCCAATAGTTCATTCACATAAGATGAATTTAAAGTCATTTTTTGAGGCGTTAAATCTGGAGAAGTTATGGTTTTATCTGGATATTCAACTTGAACTGTCTCTATTTTTCCACCCATGTCAGCTAAAGCTGTAACTAACACGTTTAACGCTTGCTTGACAGCTTTAAAGTCTGGTCCTGTGACATCTAAAAGAAGATTTCTTGTTTCAGAGGTGACTTTTGTCAATTCCCCATTTATTATAGGGGGCATTGAGAGAACGTTTCCATCAGCATCTATAAACAATGGATATTTAGGTGACCATTCAATTAAATGCTTATAGGCTATTCCTTTTTCATGTTTTTCAAGAATTTCTCTAAGGGTCATCTTTTCTCTCTTTCCAAGAGGTACAAACCTTACATTGTCCGGGTCTGCAGCTAAATATTTGAATGGAGGTTTAACAACGTCGAAATTGTGAACTCCTATCGCTGCTTTCTTTCTATCTCTTCCAACACCCCAATGTAGGTCTTCCTGCATTTCCATAATTTCTTTGACGTTTTCCTCATCCAGATTTATGTCTTTAACTACGGCGCTAAGCATGTATGGTCTAACTTGATTAACAGAAGCGTCAACTTCAAGTTTAATTGTACCTTTATGCACTTTGTATTCTGGCATTCCCACTTTCCATCCAATAAGTCCTTGGAAAGCTCTTGCCACTCCAGCATAGCTTGAAAAATCAACCCTGTTTGGGTTAAACTCTATTTTCACATAATTCTCGCCTACCTCTTCTATGTCAACCCCTAACCATGGAAGCCATTTAACCATTTCATCAATAGTTAAAGATCGGCCGACGAATTTTGAAAACCTGTCCTTTTGAAGGGTTATCACTGGCATATTACGGTTCTCCTAATCCAGCCTAAATCATTTTTGTAGAGTAAACGGATGTCATCTAAACCAAGTTTTAACATTATTAAACGTTCTAAACCTCCACCCCAAGCTAAAACAGGATATTTAATGCCTAAAGGCTTTAAAACCTCTGGACGAAACATTCCCATTCCACAAAGTTCAAACCATTTTTTATGTTCAGGAATGTAGACAGTAGATTGTGCGGAAGGTTCGGTGTATGGGAAATAACTCGGCCAAAACTTCACTTTTTTCAATCCCAATTTTGAATAGAACTCTTTTAAGGTGCCGATTAAATCGCGGAATGTCACATGTTTATCCATAATTATTCCTTCAATTTGATGGAATTCAAACAGACTTTTGTAGTTCATTTTTTCGTTTCTGTAGACCCTGTCAACAGAGAAAACTTTTATTGGCGGTTCATGGTGTTCAGCTAAGTATCTAATAGTTGTTGCTGTTGTATGAGTTCTCAAAATAAGTCTCTTCGCTTCTTCCGGACTCCACCGATATTTCCACCCTTTTGAACCAGTTTTCCAACCGTCCTCATGGGTTTTTGCAACTTTTTCCACTATGGATTTTTCAGGAAGTTTTCCCGCTTTGGGATATTCAAGATAGAATGTGTCATGCATTTCTCTAGCTGGATGGTCTTGCGGTTGGAATAGTGCATCAAAATTCCAGAATGCTGTCTCAACTATTGGTCCACGGATTTCTGTGAATCCCATTTCAGCGAAAATCTCTTTAATTCTCCTAATTATCTGTTGGACGGGATGAACTTTAGCTGGATAAACAGTTGGACTTGGTGCAGTGACGTCGAACTTTGTTAGTTTAACCTTCCGCCATTTCCCAGTTATTATGAGTTCTGGTGTAAGTTGGGTTATTTCAACTTCCACTTTAACGCCTTTCTTTAGGGCTTTCCAGCCTTCATCAGTAATCTCTATAATTTTCTCCTTCTTTTCAGAAACCCTCAAAAGTTTTCTTCTCTTCAGAATTTTAGCGGCTGAACGCATTTTTGAACTTAAATCTTCAACAACAAGTTTTCCCTTCTCCTTAAGAAGGCTTAACAGTTTTTCATCAACACCCTCAACTTTTCCTAAAAGTTTAAGCTTACCAGTTTTTGTATCAAAGAGTACCCATCCCTTCTTTCTAAGCCATCCTAAGGCTATTGGCACAAACTTTTCCTCTAACTCTGCTTTTTGAACAACCTTGCTGATGGAAGCTTCTCCGCCAAGCTTTGCTAAAGCATTAACCAAAAGCCTTTCAGGCAGCCCTCTTTCCGCGTGTAGCTCTCCTTCCTTGTTAAGCTCTATAATTGTTTTCTTTCTCTCCGAAACCTTCACAAGTTTTTTCTTCTCCAAGGTTAAAGCAGCTTTCATCACCGTTGCGTCAGATAAACTTGTTTCCTTAACAACCTGGTCTAATAATGCTTTTCCATCAAACCTTTTCAGAGTTAACAGTATTTTATGTTCATTTTCTCTAACCTTAACCATGTCTTTTCCTTCCTTTAAACCCTAAATCCATTAAAGCTTTGTATTGATGTTTAACCACTTTAAAATATGCTTTTTTAAAGAATTTTCCAATGGAGAATCTAAAATTTTTCATTAAATAAATTGGCGGGACATTCCTTCATCCTTAAAATCACAATATAAGAAACTATTTATAGTTTATTCTTTTAACACAAACAGCTTACATAAAATTTAATACGATTTTCATGAATTTTATAAGAAGCTGAAGTTTGGATGGAATTTACTTGAATAACGAAAAGAAAAACAAAATGGTTGTCACCCCTTGGGAAGTAAAGGGTAAAGTTGACTATGAACGTTTAATAAGAGAATTTGGAACTCAACCAATAACAGATGAGCTTTTACAAAAAATAAAAAAACATACAGGTGAGCTTCATCTGCAACTTAGGAGAAAACTGTTTTTTTCCCATCGAGATCTCGACGTTGTATTAGACTTATATGAGAAAGGAGTGAAATTTGTTTTATACACTGGTAGGGGGCCTTCAGGCCCTGTTCACATTGGACATCTTGTACCATGGATTTTCACTAGACATTTGCAGCAGAAATTTAAGACGAGACTTTACTTCCAAATGACTGATGATGAAAAATTTGTTGTTGAGGATAAGTTGGAACTTAAGGAAACAAAAAATTATGCTTATGAAAACGCTTTAGACCTTATTGCGTTGGGCTTTAAACCTGAAGACACGTTTATAATATATGATGTGAAGGATATAGACCTTCTATACGATATAGCATTAGAAGTTGCAAAAAGAATAACATATTCAACAGCTCGAGCAACATTTGGTTTTAAAGAAAGCACAAATATTGGCTGGATATTTTGGCCTGCAATTCAAGCTGTTCCATGCTTTATACACGCAAAACTTACTGGTGAAAATGTTCCAGCTTTAATTCCAGCGGCCATAGATCAGGATCCATATTGGAGAATA
>PIYF01000042.1 GCA_003601875.1 Candidatus Bathyarchaeota archaeon
GCAACGCATGTATGGGGATAAGTTATCCCTTCTTCAATAGCTGTTAAAGTGTTAGCTGTAGCTAAACCAAAGTCGTTATGACAGTGAATTGACAGAGGAACGTTTATTCCAAGATCGTTGAGGCCTTTTCTTATGTGGGTTATTAGGTAACGGGTTGATAATGGTCTTAAGAAACCTACAGTATCCACTATCACTAAACGATCTGCACCAGCCTTCACTGAAGCCTCAAAAATTTGTAGGATGTCTTGAATCGGCGTTCTTGTTGCGTCTTCCAGAACAAAATCTACTGTTACATCATGGCTTTTCGTGTACTCTATGGTTTCTACTGTTTTCTTTAGAACTTCATCCTTACTCATTTTTAATTTATGCTGAAGGTTTAACTCGTTAAAAGGTGTAAAAATCCCTATCTCTCTTATTCCAGCATCTAAACACGCGTCAACCTCATTTTTTTCTATGTAGGCCGGAGCAGCTAAGCTTGCCTGTTCAAAAGTTTCGTTTGTAATTCTTCTAACAGAATTTTTCTCCTCATCTGACATAGCAGGATAACCAACAGTTATTATTGATACCCCTATTTCATCCAACATTTTTGCCAGTTTAACCCTTTCCACGTAAGTTAGGTATACGGATGGAATTTGCTCTCCTTCCCATATTGTTTCATCCCAAATGAAGACCCTTTTCGGAAGCCTTCTAGGTCTATTCTTCCTTAAACGATTATAATTTACTATCAGCCCTTGAGCCTCAAGCCTTTTAAATATAGTTTTCCTCATCTAATACACTTTCCAAAGGAACAAATTTTTATTAGCCCATTCCATCATATAAAATTTTAACAGTAAACGTTGTAAACGTTTAAAGCTAAAAGAGACTAAATTTTAACATAATATAATAGGTGGTTCTATGGACTTATTTGAAGTTATCAAGAAAAGGAGAAGTATAAGAAGTTTTAAGCGTGAACCAGTGAAAAATGAAGATTTAAAACTTATATTAGAATCTGCAAGGCTTGCCCCTTCAGGACATAACAATCAACCATGGCGTTTCATAGTTGTTAGGGATTTAGAAACAAAGAAGAAATTATCTATAGCTTCATACAACCAACATTTTATAGCTGATGCAGACGTTGTGGTTGTGGCTTTAGGGGAGACTGCAAGGTTTAAATCAAAAACATCCTCGACAAGGGTTCCCTATCTGCAAGATCCAATGATAGCTGTTGAACATATGGTTTTAGCTGCTGCAGCCCTTGGATATGGAACATGTTGGATAGGCGCCTTCAATGAAACAGAAGTTAAACAAATTTTGAAAATTCCAGAAAAATTCGTTGTCATCGCATTACTTCCAATAGGGGTTCCAGCTGAAAATCCCCCGCAGAGACCTAGAAAACCTTTTAATGAAATTTTTTATAAAGAATCTTTCGGAATCCCATTAGAATTATAATTCATCTTTTCGAATATTCAAAACTTCAATTAAGAATCAACAAAATTATAAACAGTATTCGGTGAATTGAAAGAGGGGGGATAAAAATGGTTGAGGTTAAAAAGATAGCTGTTTTAGGTGCTGGTTTAATGGGACACGGCATATGTCAAGTTGCAGCTCAAAGCGGCTTTGAAGTTAACTTAAGAGATATTGAACAGCGATTTCTGGATCATGGAATGCAGATGATAAGGAATAGTCTGCAAAAATTTCAGAGCAAGGGGAAATTGACAGAGGAGCAGGTTAATGAAACTTTAAGTAGAATTCATCCAACGTTAAACTTAAAGGATGCAGTTTCAGATGTAGACTTGGTCATTGAAGCAGTTCCAGAAAATGTTGAGTTAAAAAAAGCAACCTTCAAAGAGGTTGACTCATACGCGTCATCTCACACCATAATCGCTTCAAACACTTCTTCAATAAGTATAACGGAGCTCGGTTCAGCTACAAATCGTCCTGAAAAAGTTTGTGGAATGCACTTCTTTAATCCACCGCAACTCATGAATCTTGTTGAAGTGGTGAGGGGAACTAAAACTTCAGATGAGACTATACAAACAGTTTTAGATGTTGCCCATAAAATGGGTAAAGAAACGGTTCTTGTGAAAAAAGATTCGCCAGGTTTCATTGTAAACAGGATATTAATTCCAGCTTTAAACGAAGCTGTTGCTTTATACTGGGGAGGAGTTGCAGACGCTGAAGATATAGATAAAGCTGTAAAATTAGGGTTAAACTGGCCGATGGGACCATTAAAACTTATAGACTATATCGGAGCAGACACAGTTCTTGCAATTTCAGAAGTTTTAACAAGGGAGCTTGACCCAAAATTTTATCCATGTCCAGGATTGAAACAAATGGTTAAAGCTAAACTTTTAGGGAGAAAAACTGGGAAAGGATTCTATGATTGGACTGGAAAGTGAAAATCAATGCAGTTTAAATATGTAATTTATGAGAAGAACGATGGAGTAGCAACCATAACATTAAACAGACCTGAAGCCCTAAACGCTTTCAATGACGAAGTCGTCAACGAAGTTTTGCAAGCGTTAGAGGACGCTGAAAAGGATGAAAATATACGCGTTGTGGTTTTAACAGGTGCAGGAGAGAAAGCTTTCTCAGCAGGTGCAGACATAAAGACAATGAAAGGTTTCAATGCTTTAAAAGCTAGGGAACTCTCCCTTCTAGGTGAAAAACTTTGCAGCGCTATTGAAAAATTGGAGAAGCCAGTTATAGCTGCAATAAACGGTTACGCTTTAGGAGGAGGATTAGAAGTTGCCATGGCATGCGACCTACGGCTAGCTTCAGAAAAAGCCAAGATGGGACAAACAGAAATAAACATAGGTTTAATTCCAGGATGGGGTGGAACTCAAAGGCTTACAAGACTTATTGGAAAAACAAAAGCCAAAGAACTAATTTTCACCGGGAAAATTATAGATGCAAAAACAGCCGAACAAATTGGACTGGTTAACATGGTTATCCCAGCTGAACAGTTCAGGGAAACTGTGCAAAAATTTGCAAGAGAACTTGCATCAAAGGCTCCAATTGCACTTAAAATAGCTAAGGCTCTAATCAATAAGGGTGCAGACATGAGTTTAGACGCCGCCATTGCTTTGGAAAGAGAAGGATTCGGAGTTATAGGCTCAACTGAAGACCTGCAAGAGGGAGTCACAGCTTTCATAGAGAAAAGAAAACCGGTGTTTAAAGGCAAATAACCTTATTTTTATTTTTTCTCACCAAAAATTATATGTCTAACGGTAAATGAAAAGAAACTTCTTAATGTAGGGAGGAAAATTATTGTCAAAAACCCACATGTTGTTAAGGAATGAACCGGGAGAACGTTTCCTCTTATTGGGCAACGAAGCAATCGCTAGAGGCGCCCTCGAAGCAGGTGTTGGCATTGTTACAACTTATCCAGGTACGCCAGCATCAGAAATTGGAGATTCGCTGGCTGCAGTTGCAAGTGAAGCTGGTTTATACATGGAATATTCCACAAATGAGATGGTTGCAGTTGAAGTTGCTGCAGGAGCTGCAAACTGCGGGGTAAGAGCCTTAACAGCCATGAAGCATGTTGGTTTAAATGTTGCTGCAGACGCTTTTATGACTTTAGCTTACACAGGGGTTAAAGGCGGTTATGTACTGGTTTCAGCTGACGACCCGAACTGTTACAGTTCCCAAAACGAGCAGGATAACCGCCTTTACGCTTTATTTTCAAAAGTGCCATGTTTGGAGCCTTCAAATTCTCAAGAAGCAAAAGACATGACTGTTTCAGCTTTTCAGCTTTCAGAAAAACTTGAACTTCCAGTTCTATTGAGAACAACAACTCGTGTAAGCCATACACGTGGACCAGTAATTTATGGTAAACTTGTAAAACCAAAATTGAAAGGCGAATTTTTAAGGGAGCCAAACCGTTTAGTGATGGTTCCAGCTAACGCTAGAAAAATGCACATAAAACTTTTAGATAAAATAGAGAAAGCTGAAAGGATAAGTGAGGAATCCCCATACAATTTTATCGCTCGTAAGGGAAATGGAGAAATTGGAATAATATCTTCAAGTTCAGCCTATAATTACGCTGTTGAAGCATCAGAAATCCTAGGTTTAAACGCTGAAATACTTAAGCTTGGCATGACTCATCCGGTTCCACAAAAAATGATTAGAGAATTTTTAGAAAAACATGAAAAAGTTGTGATAGTTGAAGAACTTGAACCATATTTAGAACTTCAAGTGAGAACAATAGCTGAAGAATATGAGTTGGATGTAGCGGTCTATGGGAAAATGTACGGGAAGTATTTCCCGAGAAATGGTGAATTATCTACAAGGCTCACCCTAACTGGTTTAGCGGAAATAACTGGAAAAAAATCTCCGATAAACTTTAAGGAGATAGATGAAAAGTATGCGGAAGCAGCGGAAAACCTTCCATCAAGACCGCCAATACTTTGTCCAGGCTGCCCCCACAGAGCATCAACATACGTCATAAAGAAGGTAACTGGAGGAAAAGCTGTTTACCCAACGGATATAGGCTGTTACGCTCTTGGTTTCATGCCCCCGTTAAAAATTGGTGACTTAGTAATCTGTATGGGTTCAAGTGTAAGTATGGCTCAGGGTATAAGGAAGGCAACAGATAAGGATGTTGTTGCAATAATAGGGGATTCAACATTCTTTCACGCTGCAATTCCAGGATTAATAAACGCTGTTTACAACAACCATAAAATTACACTTGCGGTTATGGATAACTTAACAACAGCGATGACTGGACATCAACCGCATCCAGGAACGGGAATAACAGGGATGAAAGAAAAAGCGGAGAAAGTTCTTGTAGAAAAGGTTGCTGAGGGATGCGGAGTCAAATATGTAAAAGTTGTTAATCCATTCAAAATAGATGAAGCTTCAAGAATTTTAAAAGAGGCAATCCAATATCCAGGTCCATCAGTTGTTGTTTTCAGAGCACCATGCGCCTTAATGGTGACAAATGAAAAAATAAGGAAGGGGATAAAGATTAAACCTTGCAAGCTGACAGATAAATGCACAAATTGTATGGCTTGCATTGAACTGTTAGGCTGTCCAGCTCTAATAATTGATAGGGGTAAGGTTAAAATAGATGAAAACTTGTGTGTAGGATGTGGATTATGCTCATCAATATGTCCATATAAGGCTATTGAATGCGGTGAAACTTTTCAGGAGGTTTCTGAATGAAAGAGTTCAACATAGTTTTAGCTGGAGTTGGAGGACAAGGAATACTTTTTGCATCCAGAATTCTTGGAACAGCATCAATTAAAGAAGGATTAAATGTTCGAGTAAGCGAAATTCACGGAATGGCTCAACGCGGCGGAGCCGTCATATCAAATGTTAGAATTGGAGAGAATGTCTTTGCACCAACAGTTCTTGATGGGCGAGCTGACATACTTTTAGGGTTTGAACCATTAGAAACAATTAGAAACTTAAAGTTTACATCTGAAAAAACTTTCATTTTAATGAACGACGAAGCTGTTCCACCTCCAGAACTGGCTAGGACGCAAAGAGAATATCCAAGTTTAGATGAGATAATTAAGAAAATCCGTAGATTCACAGAGAAAATAGTTATCATTAAAGCTGCTGACCTAGCGTTAAAAGCAGGCAACATTTTAACAAGAAACGTTGTTATGATAGGGGCTTTGGCAGCTACGGAGTTGTTGCCGGTTAAAACTGAAAGTTTAAGAGAAGCGGTGATGGAGCTTGTCCCAGAAAAATATTTAGACATGAACTTAAAGGCTTTTGATTCAGGCTATAACTTCGTTAAAGAACGAAAAGTTAAGGTTTAGCCTTTTCGTTTTTCTGAATGGCTGCCAGTAAGCTTCTAAATATTTTTACATCGGAAACATTTACAAGTGGAATTTGAACTCCTCTTTCAATTTCGTATGTTTTAACATATTTTGGAAATTCAGCATAACAAACGTGACTTATTGGGAATTCCTTATTTTTTAATTCGTACTCAAAGGATTTTTCATAAACCTCTAAGCATAAAACATAACCATCTATCCAATATAATCTATTCACTCCGTAGGTTACAGCACACCAGGCGAGATTTTGTATTGAACGTTTATCTAAACCGAGAACCTTAATTTTCGGAGTTGGAGCTATTTCAACATCCATTTCTCATCCCTTAAATGGATTGTTCAATACTTCTTTAACCCTACTTGTTATTTTCGGTCCAAGTCCACGGATGGTTTTAGACCAATCTTCAACATTTATTAAGGCGTTTAAAGGATTTTGATAGGATTTCAGGATGGATATGGCTTTTTCCCTTCCAATGTTTGGTAAACTTGAAATAAAGAATATTTGAGCGTCTGCAACTGTTTCAAATTTTTTCACTGGATGAACTATGGGAATTCTTTTTTCCACAAGTTGTTCCTGTTTTGCAGCTACGTAAAGAAAATCTATTGTCTCCTTGTAAGATATTGTGTTAACCATTGGTATCCCATTTTTTGCTAAGTTAAACATTGCACCCCAAACAGCTGCTGGTTGAATTCTGCTGAACTTGTAGATTACGGGTAAATATCCTTCCAAGACAAGTAAGGGTTTAGCGTAAACCTCCTTAAGCGTGAATATTTGTTCAAAAAGATATCGCCTTGTAAGCGTGTAAACGAAATCGTGAACTGTTTTACGTTCAACAGCACAAGTATCAGAGAGAATATAATCGCCTTTCTCTAACATTTGAATTTTAATGTTAACCCCTTTCTCTCT
>PIYF01000043.1 GCA_003601875.1 Candidatus Bathyarchaeota archaeon
ATAGACTTTGAAACTGCAAGTGTAACAAGAAAAACTTCAAATGTAACATCAGCTTGTCAATTCCTATTTATAAGTGGTTCAACCGCTGAAAAAATAACTGAAAAACTAGGGAAAAGAGACAAAAAAGTGATAATTGAAGCGTTAAGGAACTATAAGCTTGAGAAAAACCTCGAAAACTTTAAAAATGTGATTCAAGCATGCAATTTACAATAAGCGGGGAGGATTCAGCTCCACGTCTTCAGCAATATTTACCTTTCCTCCCCGCCCCCTTCTCCCTTCTCCCAGAAAATAATAATTTACTTTATACTTTATAACGATATCTAGAAGAAACTTCTATAGATGAAAAAATCATTTTTCTTAGCTAATACTTCATAATTTTCAAAGATTTGTGAAAAAGATTTAAAAAACTAGAAACCAAATTCTAGCCATCTGGTGAATATTATGGTTATTAGAAGAGAGGAAATGCAGGAAATAGTGAAAAACTATAAGGAGCCTATCGGATTAAATTTGGGCTCCCATTCAGCCTTAGACGCTTGGCAGGGACAGAGAAACTATGGTTTAAGAAGCATAATATATACGACACCTAGTAGGGCAAGAATTTACCTTCAAAATCCTATGGTTGGAAAACCTGAAGAAACTATAGAAGATTTGCCAAACATTGTGAAAAGAGATTTAAGAGTAGTGAACGACCCTAAAGACATAAACAAAAATGATGATTGGAGAGCGGTTATCCTAATTTTAGACAGGTATTCAGACATTGTAAAATATGTGGATGACCTTGTTAATCTTGAATGTCTACAGATTCCGAACAGAGCATTCTCAGTTTATGTTGGAGGGGACGAGCGATGCAGCGTTATAGAGGATGAATATGCTGTTCCAATAGTTGGTTCAAGACTTCTTTTAAAAATAGAAAACAGAGGGGAAATTGAACGTGACTATTACTGGTTTGCTGAGCAGGCTGGAATTCCATATCCAAAATCGTATGAATATGAGGTTTATGAGGGTGGAATAAGGTTTAAGGAGCCAATAGATGAGCCCATCCTTATGAAGGCTGAGCATGCCCATAGAGCCTTTGAGAGAGAATTCATATTTGCAGCTAACTCTCAAGACTTAGAAGAGAAAGTTGCAAGAGAAGTGGAGGCTGGAAACCTAAACAGAGAATCTTTAGAAAACGCTCGCGTTGAACAAATAGTTCTCGGTCCTCATGCCAACTTTAACTTCTTCTTTTCGCCGGTAGATGCAAAGAAAGATTGGGGAGACGCTGACGATTGGTTCGCTAAATTATACAATGTAACTCTAGAGGAGGCAAGATTATGTCTTTCAAATCAATTCTTATCCATAGATGAACGTAGAGAAACAATTTTAGATGGTTTAAAAAGGTTGCCCGTAGACGTCCAAGAAAAATTGAGGAAAGTCCCATCCTTTGAAGTGACAGCTCACGCCATCTTAAGCCTAAGAGAATCCTTGTTGAAAGATGTCCACCGTTATGCAGACCGTTTTCTTCTCGCATGCAGAGAACATGCTTATCCTGGTATAATAGGCGCCTGGTGTCTTCAAACATTGATAACTTGGGATAGAATATCAAAATATGAGTTGAAACCGACAATTAAACTAGACTTCACAAGTGGTGTGGAAGCAAAAACAGCGGCTGATTATGGATTGTATGATGTTCCAGAGGAGAGAGACCCGTACATGCATATTCCAGTCACGCAGGATATAGCCTTGAGGCATGGTGGAGGAACAAACGTTCATATGGGAATAGGCTCCCAATATGCAAATGCGAAATATAGGAAAACAATGAGCATGGGAGACCGTATAGCCCTAGAAATTAGAAGAGCTTGGAAAGCAAATCAACTAGAAGAAATAGTAACCTAAACTCAATATTTTCTCATTTTTCAACCAAAACTTTTTACACATTCTACACGTTCATTTCATCTATTGAAAAATTATTGCAATCTAGAATAAATCAAGAATTTTTTCAAGTTTATGCATCACTTCTTTTAGTGGAGAAACGTCAAACATTTTCCTCCCTGTTAACTCATTTGCTGCAGCCATGTACATTTCACTTACAAGTTTTTTAAAGTTCAAGTCTAATTTTGGAGGTTGAGAACTGCAAAGTTTTCTCCAATCTTTAACACCTTCAGCTTCAGCTTTTATTTTTGCTTCTTCAACATCCTTATACCAGCTTGTTTTTCGATAGTGTCTCCTGACAATTTCCTTGCTCACTGGTAATCCTTTATAGGTGAATCTACACTCATCTAATGTTCCTACGACATCAACAATCATTAGCTCTCTATCAGGTGTGAAAGCCAACTCTATTTTTCCATCTTCATTTTCTAATCCTGCTTTAGTTGCAATTTCCGTTACTGTTTCATCAACTTTTAGAAGTAAAGCTTTAATGATTTCCATTTCTTCATCTGTTAAACCAGCTATTTTTTGAGCTTCCTTCCAAGTTATGTATCTATCCCTTTCTTCAAGCTTTGTGCTTACATCAAAAATTGGTTTCTCAAGTTTTTCTCCAGGTTTAGGATAATGGTTTAAGCCCAAATCTTCAAGGGTTAATAAGCCTTTTTCAAGTCTCTTGAAGATGGAGGAACCTTCTGGAAGTCCATTTCTATATATGATTTCAAGGGGGATCAAATAATTTTTCAGATTTGAAGTGAAAAGGCTGTAATCATATTTGAGTTTTTCATTTTCCATGTAAGCTTTAGGCTTATAAACATTGACTAAATGGAATTCCATAATGTTCGTTGGCTCATCTAACTCGTCAAATTTTACAATTTTCCCACTTTTTGTCACTAATCCTCTATAATGGGTTTTCACATTTTTCTCTTCAAGTCTTTCGAAGCAATAGGCTCCCATTAGGCATAATGCTGCACCTTTCCCTTCAATGTGATCTGGCATTTCCCCCCAATCAAAAACTGAGTATCGGTCTGAAAAATGGAATCTTCCAACACCCATTTTATCCTTTGTTGGTTTACGTATTATCTCTAAGTCTTTTACGCTTCCCATTTTCATTCCTTTTTCCGAAACTTTTCATCAGCCCTTTCAATTTCCCTCTTCTTTTTAAGCTGATAATCTTTAATTTTCTCAGCTAATTCTTCATCTTCAAGTGCAAAGATTTTCGCTGCTGCTATCGCTGCGCCTTCAGGCTCTAAAGTTACAACAGAACCTATGCCGCTTGGGTTTCTTAAGGATGAGTAAATATCTGCTCCAGCGAACTTTTCTGAGTATGGTGGACAAGCAATAACTGGTTTCCCAGTGTTTGCATCTACAAAACCGCTTAAAGCATTTGATCTTCCAGCAACGGTGATATAAACAACTTTTTCTCCTTCATATTTCTCTAAAATTTCTAAAAGTTTTTTAGGAGTTTTATGAGCTGACGCTACACGATATTCATATTCCAAACCAAAATCTTCCAGATGTTTAGCTATTTTACCGCAAAAATCTACATCCTTTGCTGAACCCATTAACAGGACAACTTTACCTTTCATATTCATCCACTGTTTAAAGAAGATTGTTTCAATTAAATATTTTAGTAGTCTTTAACGTGATAAATTAAATTTTTAAGCAAGAGATTCCACTTCAAATTTTATGGGGGTTATTATGTCCTTTGAAAAGAGGCGGCGTAAGAAAAGCGTTATAGACGAATTATTTGGCAGTTCTCCTTTCGGTGATTTTGAATCATTTTTTGATGAGTTTGAAGGTGGTAGCGGTTACTCCATAAGTGTTGTGCAAACCCCTACAGGGACAAAGGTTAGGGCGAAAGTTGGGAAGGATACAGATGTGAATGCTTTGAAAAGACAATTGCAAAGGCAATATCCAAACGCTGAAATAGAGATCGAAGGAGGTAAATCTGAACCCTTAATTAGAGAAATTTCAACGAAACCCATTAAAGAAGAGGGAAAGAAAGAAGAATAGTTTAATCAACGTTTTCTAGTCATTCTGCTTCCACATCTTGGGCAAACTTGTCTAAAACATGGATTTCCAGCTACATGAGGCGCTGTGTAACCACAGTTTGGACAAACACAATATCCAGTGGGACCAGCTGCAAACCCGCCCATTCTTCCTCTACCTTGACCTGCTCCAAAGCCTCTACCTCCACCTCTACCTTGACCTCTTCCCCTAGCATACATTCCGTATCCACCTCTTCCCCATCCAGGTTCAGCTGGTGGAAAGTTTGCAGTCTGTGGTGGGGGTGGAGGTTGCATAGGAGTTGGGGAGCTTTGAGGTGTCTGCGTTATTGTTTTAGGTGTAAAGTTTGGGCATGCAGGTTCGTCTGGGTTTACGGGTATTCCATAAAACGTGCAGAATCCATCTCTGTAGTTGGCGCATTGTTTATGGGTTGGAATATTTTGTCTGTACATTTAACTCCCTTTTTGTGCTTATGCACAAAATAGCATGCTGAAATAAAAAGGTTACGGAGAAAACTAAACTCTAAGGATAACTTCTCCAACATATTTTTTCATAACTTCAGCCAAATCAGCGATAAAGTCTTCACTGTAAGGTTCAACATTCCTAAATTTTTTATCTAAAGTGTCGCCTGAAATAAATTGTTGAAAAGCAAATCTTTTACCGTTCTTCACAAGTTCACCGATCTTTGGAATATCCTCTTTATTAACAAATCCTGGAACAACCGTGCATCTGAACTCATAGTCAACTTTTCCCGTTTTTAACATCTCTATTGTCTGTAGAAAACCTGTGAGATCCTTTGCTCCTAAAAGCTTGTATTTTTCGAGAGAAGTTTTAACATCAAGAGCTACATAATCAGTGTAAGGTAAACATTTCTCCAAAATTTTTGGAAAGAAACCGTTAGTGTCAAGTTTAACTTTGAATCCTCTATCTTTAAGTTTCCTCAGAAACTGTGGGAGATCCTTATGCATTGTTGGTTCTCCACCTGTTATGGCTACAGCGTCAACGTAGCGTTTTCTTGATTCGAGAATTTGGAAAACTGTTTCTTCATCAAGGAATGGTGGTTTAGGATTTAATACTAGTCTCCAATTGTGGCAGAATGGGCATCGAAGATTACATCCTACCGTAAATAGAACAGTGGCTATCCTATCTGGAAAGTCTAGCAAACTTGTTTTTTGTATTCCTCCAAACTGCATTAAATTTCACTGTTTTAGGAAGCAACTACCGTGACTGATTTATCAAATGTTTTACGTATGTTAAATTCTGCTTGTTTTCCATCATTCCACTGGTCAACTGGTCTAAGATAGCCTACAACCCTTGAATATACTTCACATTTCGCTCCACAAGTTGGACATTGTTTATGTGCACCCTTTATATATCCATGAGTTGGGCATATGCTGAATGTTGGTGTAAGCGTGTAGTATGGGAGATGGAAGTTCCAAGAAACTTTTTTCACAAGTTCAGCTGCTGACCTCCAAGAGTATAGTCTTTCACCTAAATATATGTGGAAAACTGTTCCACCAGTATATAATGTTTGAAGCTTATCTTGATGTTCAAGAGCTTCAAATAGGTCTCCTTGATAGTCTACTGGAAGCTGGGAAGAATTCGTGTAGAAAGGTTCAACTCCATCCTTCAAGTACTTTTCATTCGCCACTATAATGTCAGGATATTTTCTTTTATCTATTCGGGCAAGCCTATAGGATGTTCCTTCAGCTGGTGTAGCTTCAAGATTGTAGATGTTTCCAGTTTCCTCTTGGAAATCTGCAAGCTTATTCCGCATGAAATTAAGCACTTTAACAGCGAAGTTTAATCCTTCAGGGGTTGTTATGTCGTGTCCAAACAGATTTAATATAGCTTCGTTCATTCCGATTAGCCCTATTGTTGAGAAATGGTTCTTCCAATATTTCCCAAATCCTTCCTTTATCATTCTAAGGTAATGTTTTGCGTATGGGTAGAGTCCTTTCTCTGTGAAGCTTTCTAAAGCTTTTCTCTTTATCTCTAAGCTGTCTTTAGCAATTTCCATAAGTTCTTCGAGTCTTTCAAAGAATTCATCTTCATCCTTTGACAAATATCCTATCCTTGGAAGGTTTATTGTAACCACACCTATGCTTCCCGTCAAGGGGTTTGCACCGAAGAATCCTCCTCCACGTTTACGTAGTTCTCTGTTGTCTATTCTTAAACGGCAACACATGCTTCTAACATCTTCAGGTTTCATGTCGCTGTTAACAAAATTTGAGAAGTATGGGACACCATATTTAGCTGAAGTTTCAAATAAGGCTTGAGCGACGGGTGTATCCCAATCAAAATCTTTAGTTATGTTATACGTTGGAATTGGGAAAGTGAAAACTCTGTTTTTTGCGTCTCCTTGACACATGACTTTTGCAAAGGCTATGTTAAACATGTCCATTTCTCTTTGCATGTCACCATATGTTTCATTCATGATCTTCCCACCGATAATTACTGGCTCATCCTTCATAAACTCTGGGACCTTCAAGTCTAGGGTTACATTTGTGAATGGTGTTTGAAATCCAACCCTTGTTGGCACGTTCATGTTGAAGAAGAATTCTTGGAGGGCTTGCTCAACTTCTTTTTGGCTTAATCCATCATAACGTATGAACGGTGCTAAATAAGTGTCGAAGTTGCTGAA
>PIYF01000044.1 GCA_003601875.1 Candidatus Bathyarchaeota archaeon
AGATTATTTATTAATCCTGGAAGTCCTACAAACCCTTTGCCCCCTTTCATTACAAAACCATCCGTGGCTTTGCTAAGGATTACTGAAAAGAAAATTCTTCCAGAAATAATCACTTTTAAACTTTCACTTTAACTTATCTCTCTAAGGTTAACCAATGTTTTTTCTCCGAGAATCTTAAAAGGAAAAGTATTGAAAGGTTTTACTGGGAAAATTATGGAACACTGCAAAAATCCTTGGAATAAGAACTGCAAAAATACGGATATTGAAGTTTACATACTCTATAAGGGTCAGAAAACACCCATTTGTAGGAAATGTTGGAGCAAAATAGCTGAGAAAAATTTAGAGTGGTGAAAATGAGTTTTAACATGAATGTGGCTAAATCTCTAGTTGGAAGAAATGTTAACCTGCACTTAAAGGATGGATCTGTAATTGTAAATGTATTGTTAAAAGATGTGCAGAAAGATGAGTTTACAGCTAAAACTTTTGTTAAATGCGTTCCCTATGGAAAGAACAAAATTTTAAACATACCTCTAAAACGCATAGCTTGGGCGGAACTTTTAAACATGTCAACAATTTTAACGAACAGCTAGCAATTTTAAAATAAAAGGATTGTTTCAATTTTCCTATGCATTGTTCTCATTGTGGAAAATGTTGTGAAAACACTGAAATGCCTCTTTCAGAAGCAGATATCAAAAGGCTTGAAAGAATAGGTTACCCTAGAAGAACATTTGTACGTTACGATGAGGAAGGATATGCTAGACTTTTAAACAAGGATGGTTATTGCGTCTTCTTCGATAAAGAAAACAAGAAATGTAAAGTTTATAAGTTTAGACCACTAGGATGTAGGCTTTACCCAGTAATTTACAGCGATGAGGAAGGAATAGTGGTGGATGATATTTGTCCGATGAGGGATACAGTTTCAAAAATTGAAATTGAACGGAAAGGAAAGTTACTAATTAAACTTTTAAAGATATTAGATAGAGAAGCTGAACAGCGTTTAAGGCTCAGACAATAAAACAGTTAAAATGTTTTACATGAAAAAATCGAACAACTTTAAATAATTTTTACGGAAACATCTTAACGGTGAAAAACTTGCCGTGCACAGTAATTACTGGAGCTTTTTGGGGAGATGAAGGAAAAGGGAAGATAATATCATATTTAGCCCTTAAGGATAAACCAGACATATGTGTTAGAACAGGCTCGGTTAACGCTGCCCATACAGTTTGGTATAAAGGTAAACGTTACGCCTTACACATGGTTCCATCAACTTTTATTTATGAAAAATGCCGCCTATTGATAGGTGCAGGAGCAAACGTTCATGTTCAAAAATTTCTTGAAGAGGTTGAATTAACAAACGTGAAGGACAGAATAGGTGTAGACCGTCAAGCTTCCATAATAGAGGAGAAACATTCAATTCAAGATAAGACAAGTGCACATTTAAGGGGTTTAGGAACAACAGGGTGGGGTGTCGGACCAGCAATTGAGGAAAGAGTGAGAAGAACAGCAAAGCTTGCTAAGGATATCCCTGAACTGCAACCATACTTAACGGATGTAGCTGGAGAGGTAAATGAAGCTTTAGAAAACGGGAAAAAAATTGTATTAGAGGGAACTCAAGGTTTCATGCTTTCACTTTTCCATGGAACATATCCATATGTAACGGGGAGAGATACAAGCGCTTCCGCCATATGTTCAGAAGCAGGTGTTGGACCAACAAAAGTTGATGATGTATTAATAGTTTTCAAGGCTTTCATAACTCGTGTGGGAGCTGGACCGTTACCAGGGGAAATATCAAAAGAAGAAGCGATAAAGCGCGGATGGTTTGAAAAGGCAGCTGGAACTGGAAGGGATAGACGTTCTGCACCATTCAATTTTGAACTAGCGAAGAAGGCTGTGAAAGTTAACGGTGCAACTCAAGCAGCAGTCACAAAGTTGGACATACTTTATCCTAAATGTAAAGGCGTTAGAAACTATGATGAGCTTCCAGAAGATGCTAAAAAATTCATAAATGAAATTGAAAAGCAAACGGGAATTCCGGTGGTGTTAATAGGCACAGGACCAGACGCTTCAGACATTATTGACCGAAGGGAACATGTTTAAAATTAACGTTTTTAACATCAAATTATTTATTCAAAATTGAAACATCAAAGTTTACAGGTGTGATAAATGTCAAAAACTGGAGAACACGAAAAGATTAAGATGGAGCTTCCCCCTCAACTTAAATGGATGCTGAAAAGAGCCTTAGATGACCCTGAAAGTTTTTGGGGTGAAGTTGCTGAAGAGCTTCACTGGTTTAAACGTTGGGACAAAGTTTTCGAGTGGAATTATCCAGACTTCACATGGTTTAAGGGTGCAGTGACAAATATAGCTTACAACTGTTTAGAACGTAACATTAAATTGGGAAGGGGAAATCACACAGCTATCATATGGGAAAATGGTGAAGGTTTACCTTCAAGAGCCTTAACCTACAATCAACTTTTATATGAAGTGAAACGGTTCGCTTCAGCTCTAAAAGCTTTAGACGTCAATAAAGGTGACAGAGTAACAATTTACATGCCTATGGTTCCGGAAGCAGCAATTGCTATGCTTGCAACCACAAGAATTGGAGCAATTCATTCAGTGGTTTTCGGAGGTTTCGGTTATGGAGCATTAGCTGACAGAATAGCAGACGCTGAGTCAAAAGTCGTTGTTACAGCAGATGTTGGTTACAGACGTGGTAAAACAGTTAACCTCAAAAAGGTTGTTGATGAAGCTTTAAAAATTAGCGGGAAAACTGTTCAAAAGGTAATAGTTTTAAGACGTGGAAAAGAAGAGCCGCCTATGACTTCTGGAAGGGACATTTTCTGGGATGAAGCTTTAGACAAAGGTAGGGGATTTAAAGCTGAAGTTGAAAAAATGAAAGCTGACGAGCCAGCTTTCATACTTTACACTTCTGGAACAATGGCTAAACCTAAAGGAACAGTTCAACCTCACGGCAGCTATCAAGTTTACATATATGCAATGGGAAAATGGGTTTACGATATGCATGAAACAGATGTTTGGTGGTCAACATCAGATATAGGCTGGATAGTTGGCCATAGTTACGTTGTATATGCACCATTACTGTTCGGATGTTCAACCATAATGTATGAGGGAGTTCCCGACCATCCAACCCCAGATATTTGGTGGCAGATAATAGAAAGAAACCGTGTTACACAGCTTTGGATATCACCAACAGGCGTTAGGGCTCTAATGAGGTACGGTGAGGAATGGGCTAAAAAACACGATTTAAGCTCTGTTAGACTCGTTGTATGCGCTGGAGAAGTTTTAAATCCACCAGCTTGGGAATGGCTTCAAAAAAAGGTTTTCGAAGATAGGATTCCAGTTATAGACCATATGTGGCAGACTGAAAGCAGCGGACCAATGGTTGGAAACCCCTACGGTATAGTATTGCTTCCAATAAAACCAGGTTCAGCCACAATACCCCTTCCAGGCATAGATGGAGAAGTTGTTGATGAAGAAGGAAAAACTGTTCCACCAGGCACTGAAGGAATCTTCGTCTGCAAGAAACCATTTCCAGGTTTAACTCCAACTTTATGGCGGAACCATGAACGTTACGTTAGGGATTACTGGAATAGAATTCCAGGAGTCTATTACACTGGAGACGCAGCAATGAAAGATGAAGACGGCTACATATGGTTCCTTGGACGTGTAGATGAAGTAATAAAAATTGCAGCTCACCGAGTGGGAACAATAGAAATTGAAAGCGCCCTTCTGAAACATCCAGCTGTCGCTGAAGCTGCTGTTGTTGGAAAACCAGACCCATTAAGGGGAGAAACTGCCTGTGCATTCATTGTGTTAAAAGGAGAAAAAGAACCAAGTGAAGAACTGAAAGATGAATTGAGAAACCTTGTTAAGAAAACTCTCGGCCCAATAGTAATTGTAAGCGACATATTCTTCGTTAACAAACTTCCAAAGACAAGAAGCGGTAAAATAATGCGGAGACTGATAAAAGCAATAATTATGGGTAAACCGCTTGGAGACTACTCAACAATAGAGGATGAAACGTCAATAGAAGAACTGAAAAAAGCCCTTAAAAAACTGTAATGTAACTATATTTTCCTCTAAAACTTTCTTTACTCCTTTTTATGAAAGTGAAGTGGTTGAAGTTAAGCTCTCTCTTCAAAGTTTTAAATAAAGATTTGAAACTAATTTTCATTTCAAACTTGATGGGTTCCTTTGGAGATGGACTTTACGCTTATATTTTACCATATTACATGCGTGAAATGCTCCACGCAAATCCAGTAGAAGTTGGAATATTATACGCTGCAGTAAGCATAGTTGCCGCATTAACCTTACTATTAGCTGGGATGATTGCTGATAAGTATGACCGTAAAAAGATTATGATTGCAGGATGGATTGCATGGTTACCTGCTCCAATAATTTTCTCCCTAGCAACAAATTGGCTTCAAATGTTACCTGGGATGATTCTCTGGGGTTTCTGGCTTGGAGGACCAACATCAACAGCTTACATTGTAACGTCAGCTGACAAGAAAAACTTAACCTTAACATTCACACTGATCTCTTCAGCTTGGTCTATAGGTTACACTTTTTCTCCAGCTTTAGGGGGATACCTTGCAGAAATCATTGGAATGAAAATAGTTTTCTATTTAGCGTTCACCTTTTACGCTTCTGCAGCCTTAACTCTAGTTTTCATCAACAGTCAACATGCAATAGGTTATGAAAAAGACTTTAAAGAACATGGTTACTCATTCCTTAAACTTTTAAGGGATAGAAAACTTCTATTATTATCGTTTTTCTTCACCCTCATAATGTTTGTCACCATGCTTTTCAGACAGTTCATCCCGCAATTCCTCGGCGAAGTATACAAGTATAACGATTTTGAAATTGGAGTTTTAGGTTCTGTTTCCTTCTTCGGCTCCGCTGTTTTAGGAATTTTCCTCGGTAAAATTGGAGATCAACTTGGAAAAAACTATGCACTCGCTGTTTCTATGATTCTAGGCTGCTTTTCACTCACCTTCTTACTACTTTGTAAAAGTTTTCCCATTCTAATCTTAACATTCTTTCTAATTGGAAGCACATATTTAAACTGGTCTCTCATGGGAGCTATTCTTGGACCATTAGCTCCAGAATCTGTTAGGGCTCGCTGGATTTCCATACCTCAAACCTTAAGCATGTTCGGTTCTTTTATAGCTCCCTACATAGGAGGAGTTCTTTACACTCTATCACCAAGTTATCCTTTCATTGTCGCTGTTTTTGCATTTTTAGTTTTTTCAGCTCTTTCTTATCAATCCTTTTCAACGAAAAATAAAGAACAAGAAATATAGCTCATAAAGCTTATCTTTAAGCAACTATTAGTGGTGAAGGTGGGATTAATATGGGTGAGTTTAACAAGCATTCAGTAAATTTTCCTTCAACTCTGTTTATAGTGATATTTTTAGCTGGCTTACTCGTTGGAGGAATAGTAACTTATTACATTGTTTCTCAAGAAGTTACCAGTTTAAGAAATGATTTATGGGTGCTTGAATCCCGCTTTTCCAAACTTAAAGGCTATCAAAACATCACTTATCAAAATGTAACAGTTCAACAAAACAGCACGGTTCTTTCATTGTTATATGAAAAAGTTAAAGATTCCGTTGTCCTAATTAAAGGAAAAACTAATACTGGATGGGTTCAAGGTTCAGGTTTCATCTATAATTATTCAGGAAGTATGGTTGTAATTACAAATTATCATGTTGTTCATGGAACGACCATGGTGACAATAAGGTTTTCTGATGGAAATGAATATGCAGCTGTAGTGAATGGTTCAGATCCCTATGCAGATTTAGCTGTCTTAACGGTTTTAAACGCTTCAGAAAACGAGTTCAAACCGCTTAAGATAGTTAGCTCTTCAACCTTAAAAGTGGGTGAACCAGTTATAGCTGTTGGAAACCCCTATGGCCTAGTTGGTTCTTTAACAACCGGAGTTGTAAGCGCCCTTGGAAGAACAATAACCGAAGAAGAATACACAGGAAAATTTGCAATAGCAGACATTATACAAACAAGTGCACCAATAAACCCCGGAAACTCAGGTGGACCATTAATAAATTACTGTGGAAATGTTGTAGGAATAACAACAGCTATTATTGCCCAGTCTCAAGGATTAGGATTTGCAATTCCATCAGACACCATAATAAGGGAAATTGCAGCCCTAATAGAGTTCGGCTCTTACAAGGGACATTCATACCTTGGTTTAGAAGGAACAGATATGGATTATGAAACAGCTCAAGAGATACACGTAAACGTAACCTATGGATGGAGAGTTGTAAGAGTAATACCTGGAGGACCATCGGATGGAAAGTTGAAACCAAATGATGTGATAATAGCCATGAATGGAACAAAAATAAGGAATAACGACGAGTTGGCAAGCTATTTAGAAGAGAAGACACAGCCAAAAAACACTGTTATTTTAACAATAATCAGAAGAACTGATGATCAACTAAAAAAATTGAATATACCGATAGTTTTGGAGGTAAGGCCACCCCCATCTTAGCAAAGCCTGTAATT
>PIYF01000045.1 GCA_003601875.1 Candidatus Bathyarchaeota archaeon
TAAGACTTATCCTTGAAAGTATCCGAAGAACAGCAGAATACGGTGCTGACATCGCGGAAATCGCCATAAACCTTGCGAAAAAAGGTAAATTTTCTCAAACATGAAATTGCCAGTGTTGAAAAAGCTGACTCCTTCCGTCTCCTAGAACAAAACTATAGAGACAAGTATCTCGGGCTACAAACAGATTTGTGGAAATTTAGCGCCGGGGAGGGGATTCGAACCCCTGCGAGCCCAAAGGCTCACTGGCTTTCTTGTCTAAGCCCCTTTTAACTGTTAGAGGTCTCGAGGCCAGCGCGTTAACCACTCCGCCACCCCGGCAGCAAAGGTATGGAAATTTTGTTGTTAAAATGTTTCCGTTTTATTTTAAAATGGATGGGAAAAGCCATCTTTTTCCGTTTTCTCTTTTCTTTTCATCCCATTCATTTAGTATTTTTACAGCTTCGTTTGCAACTTTTATTGCTTCTCTCTCCCCGGCTCCAGGTTTAAACTCATTTATATATCTGTTGTCGTAGACTGCACAGATGGCGCCTGCTCTTAACCCAAACAAGTTTGCCAGTGTGAGTAAGGTTGCAGTTTCCATTTCAAAGTTTAAAACTCCAGCCTTCTGAAGCATACTCATTAAATCTACACGTGTATAATCTTTAACTGGACGGTTTTGCCCAGCGTAAAAATCAGCGGTTGTAGCAGTTATTCCAACATGATAATTAGTTATTTTCAGGCTTTCAGCAGCTTCAATTAAAGCCATTAAAACCTCATAGTTTGCCACGGCTGGATATTCAGGCATTATATAACAGTTGCTTGTATAATCTAAACGCACTGCAGCTGAAGAAATAATTAAGTCGCCACAGTGAATATCCTTTTGAATTGCACCTGTGCTTCCAACTCTAATAAATGTATGTACGCCAACGTTTTTTGCTTCATTAACAACTATAGCCATACAGGCTGGTCCTATACCGCTGGATAGGGCTGAAATTTTAACACCTTTATATTCACCAGTGAAACTGTGAAATTCTCTGTTGCTTGAAACTTCTTTGGCGAAATCCCAAAATCTAGTTATTTTTTCCACACGGTCAGGGTCTCCCGGAACAAGTAAGTATTCAGCTAAGTCGCCTTTCCTGCATGCAATGTGATATTGCCTATCTATAGCTGCATGATTCATTTTTTCACCTAATATCTTGTTCCGTTTTCTTCGGCATCACTAAATCTGAAATGTCAACGCTGTGCTCATAAATCTGTTTTAAATCAGCCGCTATTGTCAACAAGTTTGGAACCACATCTAAAGATTGAGCCTTTGCAGCCTTTTCAATTTCTTTCAACTGCTCCTCAACTTCTCCTCTTATTCCACGAACATCTTCAGCTAAACTTACATTATTTGTAAGAAAGGCTTTCAAAGCGTTTTCATGTGCTCTAAAGCAAAGATTGTGAAAGGTCATAAACAATTTTTTTAATTCATCCGGTATTTTCTTCCCTTTTAACTCCACAACTTTAAGGGCTGCCCTCACACATTCGTCTCCTATTGCTTCAACAAGGCTTGCAGTTAACCTGTAATCTAAACATTCAATTGGTCGCACTGCAAGCTTTTCACTTAAACTTGGGTTTTGAATAATTGTGCGTAAAATGCGGACAAGGAGAAAATAAAGTCTATTAACTTCGTCATCACGTGCTATAACATTTTTAGCTAAGTGAATGTCCCCATCAATTAAAGCGTTAACAACATCCCGATGCATACCAGCGGCTATTGAATACCCCCTTCTAAGAATCTTTTCAGGCGGGAAACTTGAGGGCTCCAAAAGACATTGTAAAACTATTCCAGAATAATCCTCTTCAACAATCTCTAATCCTATAAGAGATTTAACAGCGTTTTTAACAGCGTCCCTTACCTCAAAACTAATACGGTTCTTCGCTACAACACGAATAATGTCGAATCCGAGAAGATAATTCCCAATAATCTCACGGCCTAAATAGGGTCCAGGCTTTAAAACAGTTTCCCGAAGAGAAGGCTCAGCACTGTAGCTTGGATCAATTAGAAGCTTTCCATCACTTGTCTCCCGAACAGCCACTGTGGCCCCCCGTTTCAAACCGTAACGTTCAGCCCAAGATTTAGGGACGCATACAAAGAAAGTGCCGCTTGGAGTACGTTGAACTTTACGCATCTCACTCATAAAATCCCACACATCATATTAACTAATCTAAAAACAAGGAAGCATGTATATAAAAATTAGGTGTAATTAAAATTGGAAAGTAAAGTTATAATAGGTATAGATTTAGCTGGGAAAGAAGAAAATCCAACTGGGTGGGCTTTATGGAAGAATAAAAAAGTTGAAACCAGCATATTATATTCTGATAATGAAATTTTGAGGGAAATTTTACAGAATAACCCCACACTTATTGCTATTGATGCTCCATTTCATCTTCCAAAAACAGGTTTATTAAGAAAAGCTGACAGGGAAATGATAAAGCATGGATACCGAGTTTTCCCTCCAGTTCTTCCAGCCATGAAAAAACTCACTTTACGCGCTATAAGATTAAACAAGAGAATAGTGGAATATGGATATAAGGCAATAGAAGTTCATCCAACATCAACCCGTAAGGCTTTAAGCATGCCATTAAAAGATTGGAGAAAAATTCAAACAGTTCTAACGACCATAGGTTTAAGAGGAGACCTCATAATGAAAAAATTAACAGCTCATGAACTTGATGCAGTAACAGCCGCCTTAACAGCATATCTACATCTGAAAAATCAAACGGAAACTTTAGGAAACGCTAAAGAAGGATACATAATTGTACCGAAAAGAAGGAATTGGAGAGAGTTAAAAATTGAATGAAATGGATAAACTTCAGAAAGCCGTCGAATTAACAGTTGCTGCTGGATACCAACTAGATAAAGAAGCCTTCGAATTTTTAAGTTCAGTAGCTGAGGACCCAACAGAAGTCATACGTAAACTGCTGAAAAAAATTGAAGAGGGAAAGGAAAAGCCTCTGTTTATTGGAAGACAATTGCTTGAAGAAACTTTAGGGAAAACTGAAAGAGAATTAGCTGAACCTTTCGTTGAAGAAGGTGTTTCACCTACACAAGTTCAAATTCAACCTAAAATCATAATAACCGAAGGAAAAAAGCCTTATCACCCTTACGCCAAAGATGTAGAATCTGACATACGTGTAATTGAAGACCCAGCAAGTAAGCTTAATGCAAATGGAACAGTTGAAGGATACCTCAAATATTTTCGAGACAGATACAAACGCCTTGAAAAGCTTTTAAGACAAAGAATTGATGTAAAAGGCGCAGTTTCAATTTTAGACGCTCTTAAAGCCCCAGCAAACACCAAAATGAAAGTTATAGGTATGATTACAGATAAAAGGGAATCTAAACGGAGAATTTTCCTCACAATAGAGGATTTGAATTCCTTTGCAACAGTGCTTATACCTCAAAATGCTTCAAAAGAAACCTTGGAAAAAGCTCGATGCTTAATGTTAGATCAAGTTATTTGTTTCAGCGTCAGAAAAACTAGGGGGAACCTTTTGATAGCTGAAGATATTCTACTGCCAGAGGTTGCAAAGAAAAGACAGCATAAGGCATCCATACCAGTTTACGCAGTTTTAACTTCGGATATGCACGTAGGAAGCACAAAATTTCAGCGTGATGCCTTTAACCGTTTCATTTTATGGTTAAACGGTAAGTATGGAAATTCTGTTGCAAAAGAAATAGCAAGTCATGTTAAATATGTCTTAATAGCCGGTGACATAGTGGATGGTATAGGAGTATATCCAAATCAGCTTAAAGAACTAGCTGTTAAAGACGTATATGAACAGTATAATTTAGCCGCCCAACTTATTGAACAAATACCAGATTACATCGAAGTTATAATAATACCAGGAAATCATGATGCTGTAAGAAAAGCTTTACCTCAACCAGCAATTTCAAACAGTTTTCTAAAGAGTTTACAAGCAACAAGGAAAGTTTACTCTTTCGGAAACCCTACACTTTTAAGCCTTCACAACGTTGAAGTTTTAATGTTTCATGGACGAAGTTTAGATGATATAGTTTCATCAGTTCCAAAAATGGATTATAGACACCCAGAAAAGGCTATGACCCTTCTTTTAAAAAGTAGGCATTTAGCACCAACTTATGGTGGAAAGACGTTAATATCCCCGGAAAACAAGGATTTTCTAGTTATAAACCATGTTCCAGACATTTTCCATTCAGGACACATCCATGTTTTAGGTTATACAAATTATAAAGGAGTGTTAATTGTTAATTCTGGAGCCTGGCAAGAGCAAACTGATTATATGAAAAGAATGGGGTTCACACCAACCCCTGGAAAAGTTCCAGTTGTCGACTTGCAAACCTTAAGAGTTATGGTTCTCCCCTTTGCCTAAGACAGCCCTCTTGCTATAAGCCGTGCAACTCTAATAGGCTCCGGAATCTTTCCAAAAATAGAAAACGCCTTAACGATTCCAGAGGCTTGCTCTTTGCTAACACCTAAAATTTCAATGTAAACTGGAAGTTCATGGTTTAAACTATAAACCTTGTAAACTTTTCCCAAATGTTCAAAAACAAGCCATCGAACCTCCCAATCTATAAAGTGGCGTTTAAGGGCCCTTCTAACAGCCCTATTATCAGGTTTTTTCCCAGTCACTATAATTACTGGTTTATGAAACTTTTCGTGTATAACAGCCGGATTGATGACGTTAAATCCGGCGAAGGATACTCCTGCGAGCATAACTACGTCAAATTTCCAATTACTCAACATTTCAGTAAGTTTTGTTGTCGCATCTAAACCGTCAACCTCTATCTCATCAACTTTTACTTTTTTAATTGACAAGCCGTGAAATAAAACTGCGACGAGAAGGGCCTTCTTTGTTAAGCCTTTCTGGAAGCTTCCATCCTCAACTCCAACTATACGTATCTTTTTTAAGGCATTTAGGTTCATAATTAACTAAACTTCCAAATCTATTATCATTACTAAAAACTTCTCTAATAATGCTGCGTGGAACAGCAAGTCGAGTTTTTTTCGTTCGCCCATATCTCCCCATACTTACAACTTTAGCATTCAATAAACCGATGGAGTCAAGTTCATTAAGAATTGTGCTAACACGTCTCTGAGTTAATGGAGCAATTCCAAGCTCTCCGCAGAGTTCACTATAAACTTCATAGATTTCACCAGTGGTTGATTTGAAAATTTTCTTTCTATTTAAATGGTAAACACTGAAAATTACAAGTTTAGAGTGTAAGGTTAGATCTTGAAGTGCCTCCGCAACTCGATTTCGTTCAATCTTTCTCTCAGCCTTCCTCACATGTTCCTCAACGACGACTTTTGCACCTTCCCGTTCAGCAACCTCGCCAGCTACACGTAACAAATCAAGCGCCCGCCTTGCATCACCATGCTCAGCTGCAGCTAAAGCAGCACACAAACTTAAAGCTCCATCAGAAAGGGCGCCTGCTTGAAACGCTAGTTGGGCCCGTTCAAAAAGAATATTCTTCAATTCGTTTGCATTGTAAGGTCTAAAAACTATTTCTTCCTCACTAAGAGAACTTAAAACTCTTGGATCAAGAAACTCTTTTAGGCGAAGATCATTCGATATTCCAATAAGGGAAACTTTACTTCTGCTTAAATTTTCGTTTACCCTTGTTAATTCGTAAAGAAGGGTGTCTCCCCGTACTTTCGTTAATGCATCAACCTCATCAAGAACCGTTATAAAAAGCATTTTACAGGTATCCAAACCATTTTTAAGTCTATCAAAAACTTCTCCAACAGCCAAACCAGTAAAAGGGACGGAAACACCGATAGCTCGGCACATTGAAGAAAGAACTCTATATTCTGTTCCAGCAATTCTACAATTTACATAACAAAATTTAACTGCCGCATTAAACTCCTTAGCCTTACCCTCTAAATGTTGAAGCACATACTTTGTAACAGCAGTTTTCCCGGTTCCAGTTTTTCCATAAATAAATATATTTGAACAACGGGCACCCTTAAGAACTGGAGCAACAGTTTCTCCAAGCCTTTTAATCTGCTCTTCTCTGTGAGGAAGCCTTTCTGGAATATAATCATGTCTTAAAACTTCTCTATCCTTGAAAATTTTTGAATCAGAAATGAACCTTTCAAATATCTCATCAAGCACATTTTTGTTATTCATGAAATCAACCTCCATCTAAAGGTAATGCCTCACTTCCATTTGAAAGAAAATAAGTGCTATCCTACAGAAAAATAAACGAAGACATGTAGAACATTAAAACATTTTTTAAATAATTATTATCTTATGTTAGAAGCCCACCCCCTAACTTCTTTTGGAAATTCTCTTAATTTATTTTCTAATTGTGATTTCTTCTTAGAAGAAATATTCTCCAGAAGTTAAGGAGTTTTATCTATTTATAATAGTATCAATTAAGGATTTTAGATTTAAATTCAAAAAATAATTAAAGTGCTAGACTTAAGCGCAAGACTTCCAGTTGAAAGAAAGGGGTCTCTCTTTTATGATTAAAATCTGCTTTGATTAAAAAAATTTAGATTTGCACATGAGA
>PIYF01000046.1:0-1388 GCA_003601875.1 Candidatus Bathyarchaeota archaeon
AACTAAACTGTATGGGTCATCCTCAACTATTATAAAGTCATATTCGGATGCAAGTTCAAGGAGATGTTTTCGTCTTTCCATAGATAAAGTTACACCGGTGGGGTTTTGGCATGTTGGAACAGTATAGAGAAACTTTACCTTTTTATTTTCAGATTTTAACTCCTTTAGAGTTTCTTCCAAATAATTTGTTATTATTCCATAATCATCCATTTTTAGACCTATAAATTTTGGATTATACTGTTTGAAAGCGTTAATAGCTGCTAGATAGGTTGGAAGCTCCATTAAAATTATATCACCCTCATTTATGAATACTCTTCCAAGCATGTCAAGACCTTGTTGGCTTCCACTTAACACAGTTATTTGATCTATGTTTGAAACGTTAATTCCTCTCCACTGCATGAAATTTTTAAGTTCAGACCTTAACTCTTTCATTCCTTGAGTTGTCCCATACTGTAAAAGTCTGTCTCCATGTTTCTTTATCCCCTCATTTATTATCTCTAAAATTTGCTGTTTTGGGAAAGTCTCTGGGGAAGGCATGCCTCCACCGAATGATATCACTCCACCTTCAACAACCCATTTTAAAAGTTCTCTTGTTTCGGAAGCTTTCAAAAGAGATGTCCTTTCAGCAAAAAAATTTTCAGGAATCATCTTTGTTCACCTTCATAAACCGGCACTCCTTCCTTAGGATCTCTCACAATTTTTTCAAATTCCTGCATTAAACGTTTCGTTATCGGTCCAGGTTTCCCATCACCTATCTTTCGCTTATTAACCTCTACTATTGGAACAACTTCTGCTGCTGTTCCAGTGAAGAAGGCCTCATTCGCTGTGAAAAGATCTGTTGGAGTGATGTTTGTTTCAATTACTTTGTAACCAAGTTTTTCAGCAATTTTGATGATGACATTTCTAGTTATTCCAACTAAGGCTCCCGTTGCTGTTGGTGGAGTTATCAATTTTTCATCCTTCACTATGAATATGTTTTCTGCAACTCCTTCGCTTACATGTCCGTTTTTATCTAGACATATAGCC
Source organism: Candidatus Bathyarchaeota archaeon (assembly GCA_003601875.1). Taxonomy (GTDB): domain Archaea; phylum Thermoproteota; class Bathyarchaeia; order Bathyarchaeales; family Bathycorpusculaceae; genus PIYF01. Next base: position 1,027 of record PIYF01000046.1, read on the forward strand.
TCATCGAAACCTGCAATGTTTGCCTCGATTTTTCCAAGGATGCTGTTCATGTAATTTAGAGATTTAACTTCATGAGATGTTGCATCCACAGGATCCCTCTTCACCCAGACAATCAGAGTGCGTAATCCCTTTTCTTTAGCTTCCTTTGAATGAAGCCTTATAGCATCAGTTATGATTATCACGGTTGGTTTTTCACATTTTCTAGGATCTAAACCTAAATCTCCAACCCCTCTCGTAACTATTAAACGAATGTAAGCATCACGAAGATTGTTTTTCCGCAAAGTTTCCAAAACAGCATTAATCATTTCCTCTTTGGTTAGGGGAATTTCAAGCATTATGACATGGGCTGAATTATAAAGCCT
>PIYF01000046.1:1441-3994 GCA_003601875.1 Candidatus Bathyarchaeota archaeon
CCCTCAAAAACTCCGTCTCCATAGAGAAGCCCATGATCGTAAACTGAAATTTTTGCTTGTGATTTCGGATAATATTTTCCGTTAATGTAAACTAACAATTCTTTTTCCAATATTTATCACACTCTAAATTGAGAAGCTAGTCTATCAACTTGAGGTTTGATATATTTTTTGCAGAGCACCAGCTAGTTTTAAACATTTCAACCGTAAAATTGAGGTCTTTTTGAAAGACACCTTGGCAGTGGTAGGGGCTTGAACGGTTTTCCTTTAACCAAACCTTTTATTTCATTTATTAATTCTTCAAGTTTCATTTTCCGAATCTTTCTTGTTTTCCTATCTCTAACTGGTAATATGTCGGACTCTAATTCCTTTTCCCCAACAACTATAATATATGGAACCCATTCTCTCTCAGCTTCTCTCACCCTCCTTTGCAGGGTTAATACTCGATCATCAATATCAACACGGATTTTTTCTGATTCTAAAACATCAGCCATTTTTTCAACGTTTAACAAGTACTTGTCTGACATTGGTATTAAACGAACTTGAGTTGGTGAAAGCCATAGGGGAAGCATAGGAGCCTTTCCATTCTGTTGCTGTCTATATGCTTTTTCCAGTAAAGCGTAAACACACCTTTCTATCGCCCCACTTGGTGAACAATGTAGGATTAATGGATACTGTTTTTCACCCTTCTCATCAACATATGTTATGCCATATCTTTCCGCGTTTTCAACATCTATTTGATCTGTGGATAAAGCTGCCGCCTTGTCTTGGTTGTCGATGAAGTTTATATCCCATTTCAATCTAAAATAGAAGAAAGGTTTTTCCCACATTTCAACAAGGACTGGTTTTCCAAAAATTTTCACCAAGGAAGTTATGAATTCCTTGTTTTCATTGTAGAAGTCTTTTGTGAATCTTAATGCAACTTCGTAATCATCTTTCGATAAACCTATTTCTTCAAGAAGTTTTATGGATAGTTTAAACCTTGTCACAAATTCTTCTTTTGCTTGTTCAAGCCCTGCGCAGAAAGCGTGACAGTCCGGCATTGTGAATGCCCTGAGTCTTTTTAACCCTACAACTTCTCCGCTTTGCTCTCTTCTAAAACTGTATCTTGTAAGTTCATAGAGTTTTAGAGGCATATGCCTATAAGAGATTTGAGCGTCGTGAGCCATTAAAAATTGACCGAAACAAGCTGCAAACCTTAAGAACAATTCTTTGTCTTCAGATTTTATCAAATATTGTCTTGCTGGAAACCTGTTAACATACTCTGCTAAACTTGGATGATGAAAATCATACATAACTGGAGTTTCAACTTCCATTCCACCATACTCTATTATTGTATTTGTAACTAAAGTTTCAAGCAGAGATTTTATCAATCGTCCTTTCGGATACCACCTTATGTTTCCAGGATCACTTGCCGGTTCATAATCAGCTATCTCCAGTCTCCTCATTAACTTAACGTGGGGAGGCATAATTCTACTTGCCCTAACCTTTGAAATTTCATAATTAGCAAATTTTTTAAGGTTTTCATAACCTTCAAAATTGAACTCTTCAACAGGAATCATTTTTCCATCAGGCTGAAGAATATACCAGAAGGATTTCAATTTCTCCTCAGCTTTTAAAGCCTCTGAAACCTTCTCTTCTTTTTTCTCCGCTGTTGGTAAAATTGTTCTGGATTGTTCTGCTAATGGATGTCCCTTAATAGATAAAGTGAACTGTTTATTCCAACCGAAGGGAGCACGATATGTTTCTAAACCAGCCTTTTTTGCAAATGTTTCCATAGCTTTAACTATTTTTAAAGCTTCAGTTGGCTTTGCCAAGTTGCTGCTTAAGTGAGCGTATGGGTAAATTAGAATTTTATTTACCTTTAGCTTTTTCAGGAATTCTTTAACTTCATCTATAGCTTTTTCAGCTACAATCTCGTCATCTCCTTCTTCAACAGCTGTAAATAAGACGACTATTTCTTCAAGTCTTTGAACCTTTTTTTCAGCTTCTTCAGCTTGAGGTATCTCCTTTTGAATCGGTTTGTATTCAATGAAGTTTGAATGTAACTGCAGTATTCTCATAAAATTTCCTCTCACACCTTTTTATATCGCCATTGCTCAATTTTTTTCTCTTTTTTCGTTTTTCTCTTATATTCTTTATAGTGTTCCTTACATAGATATGCACGTCTCTCATTGCTTCCTATCCTTAATCCAGCCATCCTAACTTTCGCAGCGGATATGGAACGAACAGCTTCTTTACCGCAACCTATTACACTGCATTTTACACCCTTAGCCACACGTCCCACATTTGTTCCTCCACAATTGCGCAATAAAATGGGATTTATTGCTTAATTTCTTTTTCATATAAGACATCAGCTCTGCGGTAAATTTCCCTTTTATCCCCAAAAAACGTTGGTCCAGCTGCTTCAACAACAAGAGAAGCTGCCGCTGAACCAGCACATGCACACCACAGAGAATTCTTTCCATGAATATATTCAGCTAAAAAAGCTCCAATGAAAACGTCTCCTGCACCTGTTGGATCAACAAGTTTTCGCGGTTTATAAGCTGGAAGGTT
>PIYF01000046.1:4012-10443 GCA_003601875.1 Candidatus Bathyarchaeota archaeon
TCTTGAGATAGAAAAGCACCTTTCATTCCAGAAGTAACCATTACTATTTTAACGCCGTAATCATGGATTTTTTTAACAGCCAACTTTAGATTTGAACTATTTGTTAGAACCTTCAATTCAGCTATTGACGATTTATAAATGTCAATTAGTTCCAAGATGCGTTTATCAACAGTTGACGTATATGTAACGTTTCCTTCGGAGTCAAAACTTCGCAGAAGACCTTGAGGGTCAAGAGATAATACATCTGCATCATCTCTAAGTTCTTTAACAATTTCGTAGGATATTTCCCCTGCGATGGGGGCTAAATGTAGGGCTTTCGCTCGAAAAGGTTTAGGTAAATCTTCAACTTTTATTGATGGAGCCTTACTTTTAAGTTTCAACTTTCTATCTGACAGGTCTTTTGTATATTTTAATTCAAAACTTGTTGTTTTTGCATCGTCAACCCTTAAAACATTAGATAAGTCTATGCCTTCTTGTTCAAGCCACCAAAGATAAGCCTTAGGAAAGTCCACGCCAACTTTAGAGATTACGGAAACTGAAACGTCGAAACGTCTTGCAGAAAGAGAAACGTAAGCCACCGAACCGCCTAAAACTGCGAAGGGTAAATCTCTATCTGGTAAAAATATGGAATCTATGCTAAAGTGTCCCAGTGAGACTATGTCAAACACTAAAGGTTTAACCTCCAATATTTATTGAATAATTCAGCTTTTAAAAACAACGATAAATATTATGGAATAATTGAAAATTAAGATTGTTGAAGTAACAAGATTGCCCTTGCTAAGTCACCTTCACATTCCTCTAACGCCTTACGAGCTTCCTCCATACTTTTTCCAGTTTGGTCAGCTACAAGCCTAACATCCTCTTCCGGTATAACCAATTTACGTTCAGCAGCTTTTTCGCTGATTTTTCCACCTGTTATCTGGAATATTTTTTGCCCTTGAAGTTCAAGTATAGCAACTTCAGGTTCTTCAATCACTATTTCCTTGTCAACTGTTTTGATAACCACCTGTTCAACTTCTGGAATAGCATCCATGTTCATTCCCATCCGTTGCATTAAACGCCTCGCTTCCCTCGGACTTATACGCCTACGCATTTTCACCATCAATTTAAATTTTAGATGATTCTCATACTTAACTTTCTTCCATGCATCCTCTTCTCACCTTAACAGCAACACCATTCCTGAAAGTTTTCATCTCTTCACCTGACAGTAATGCTCTACCAACAGCTAAAACATCACCCCTCTCGTTTACAACTATAACTTCATCTTTCGGACGTATATTCTCGTCAGCCCATACAACATGCTTAACAAATACATCTTTACCCTCAGCCACAAACTCAGCTACATCATTCTGCACACGTACAACACATTTAGCTATTTTAACGATTCTTTTCGCTCCAGCAACACTTAAAGAGAATAAACCGTCTGTTGGACGGAGAGTTACAAGTCTTTCTCCGTTTAAATAAACATAACGAATCCTTCCAGTTCTCTTCGAATATTCAATTTTAACGTTTTCTGGAAAAAGTTTTAAGCCCACACCTTTCCCAAACTGGTAATTTGCAATGCTTCTGATACGTTTAAGGTCTTCCTTCAAATTCACACCATCTTAAGTTTAACAAAGTATAAACATGAGAACTTGATAAAACAGTTTAGGTGTATATTCAAGTGCGTTGTGAAGTTTGCGGCAGAAAAATCTATGGAAAACCATACAGGGTAATAATTGAAGGAGCAGAACTTCTAGTTTGCAGTGAATGTGCAAAACTTGGAAAATTAGTGCCGGAATCAAAAACGAAAAAACCAATGTTAACAAAAAGACGTTTACCATTAAAAACTGTGAAAAAATCAGCACCTCAAACACCGGTGGAGACAACTCTTGAACTTGTTGAAGATTACAATGTAAGAATACGGGAAGCAAGAGAAAAACTTGGAATCACCCATGAAGATTTAGGGAAAAAAATTAACGAAAAAACATCAGTGCTTAAAAAGATTGAAACTGGAAAAATGGTTCCTGATAATAAACTTGCCTTAAAACTGGAACATGCTTTAAAAATTAAATTACTCACTCCAGCTTCTACAGAGAAAATTGAAATAATTAATCTTCCTAAGCCTTCAAACCAAAAATTAACCATAGGAGACTTAATTGAACAGAAAAGGAAGGAGACAAAAAAGAACAATGAAGGCAATAATAGTTCAAAGGCGTAAAAGAACAGAACCATCAACACTTGAAGAGCTTAAAAGCTTAGCTGAAGCAGCAGGCTACACTGTGGTTGGACAAATAGAACAGGTGAGAAAACAGGATTCCCGTTACCAGATAGGTGTAGGGAAAGTTGAAGAACTTTCAAAACTTGTTAAGGAAACAGGAGCCGAAAAAATAATTTTCGACAACCAACTGAAACCAGTTCAGGCTTATAACCTAGCAAAGGCTACGGGAGTAGAGGCAATAGACCGTTTCCAGCTAATCCTCGAAATATTCGCTAGAAGAGCAACAACAACGGAGGCTAAACTACAGATTCAACTAGCAAAACTTCAATATGAGTTAACCCACGCAAAAGAAAAAGTTAGGCTTGCCAGAAAAGAGGAGCAACCAGGATTCATGGGACTTGGAGCCTACGAAGTTGACGTCTACTACGAAACAGTTAAACGACAGGTTCATTCCATAAAAGAAAAACTTAAGAAAATAAGGGAAAGAAGATTTTTACATAGGAAAAGAAGAACGGAACTCGGATTTTCATCAATTTCCCTTGCAGGCTACACAAACGCTGGAAAAAGCTCCCTATTTAACGCATTAACAGAGGAGGAAGTGCCGGTTAACGATGCATTATTCACAACTTTATCCACAACAACAAGACTTGTGAGAATTTCAAACAAAAAATTTCTTTTAACAGACACCGTCGGCTTCATAGACCGCCTACCCCTAACATTAATAGAAGCCTTTCATTCAACACTAGAGGAAACAATCTATTCAGACCTAATAATCCTAGTAGTAGACATAAGTGAAACATTAGACGTGATAAAAAAGAAGCTTTCATGTTGTTTGGAAACGATTGAACGTATTGGAGCTTCAGGAATCCCAATAATAACAGCATTAAATAAGATAGATTTACTTCCGGAAAATGAAGCATATACAGTTCTGGAAAAGCTTAAAGATATAGCACCAAACCCGATATTGATATCAGCCTTACATAAAATAAATCTTGAAAAGTTAAAAACTGAAATTTTGAAGAAACTTGCAAAATACGTTAAAGCAAGCTTTAAAATACCCTTAACAAGCAAATCCATGTCATTTATCTCATGGCTTTTCGACAGAACAGATGTCAAAAGAATAGAATATAACGGAAAAATAGCTCACATAACTTTTGAAGCTGTTCCATGGTTCGCTGAAAAAATAAGAAAGCAAGTTGAAAACGAGTTTCACGGCGAGTTTGAAAAATGAAAAAACCTAAAGTCGTAGTTTTAAGATGGGGACACAGACCCAAAAGAGATGCAAGACTAACAACCCATGTAGCCCTAACAGCCAGAGCCCTAGGAGCAGCAGGAATAATAATTACGGACATAGAAGATGAAAAAATAAAAGGAACAGTGGAAAAAGTTGTGAAAAACTGGGGAGGACCATTCTTTCTTGAAATGGGAATCCCATGGCAGAAAACCGTTGAAAAATGGAAAGAAAAAGGCGGAATAATAGTTCATTTAACTGCTTACGGAGAAAACATTGAAGAAAGCAACGTTCTAGAAAGAATTAAAGCACTTAAAAAAGATGTTCTCGTCATAGTTGGAAGTCAAAAAGTTCCAAGAGAATTCTTCTCAGAAAAAGTTTCAGATTTCAATGTCGCCGTTGGAAATCAACCTCATTCAGAATGTTCAAGTCTAGCAATATTCCTTGACCGTTACTTCAATGGAAAAGAATTAACAAAAAATTTTGAAAATGCAAAAATAAGAATCATCCCTCAGAAAAGAGGGAAAAAAATCGTTAAAAATGATAATTTCTGATTCAGATTAAAAGAAAAGATTTAGATTAAAACTTATGAGTATATTTACACATTATTATATTAGAGGTTGAGCGAAGACTGATGTTATCAATGATTAATGATGCAATACTGATGAGGATTGCAGAGGCCTTAGGAGAAGATAAGGAAGAAGCGGAAAAACTAGTTAAGATTCTGAAAAACTCAGAGGAAATAACAGACGATGAAATAGCAAACAAAACTGGAATAAGATTAAATGATGTCAGAAAAATTTTATACAAACTTTACGATCACTCATTAGTGAGTTTAAGAAGAACACGTGACCCAAAAACTGGATGGTTCATATTCCACTGGAAACTTCAACCAAACCAGCTTGAAGGCTTCATCTTAAGCCAAAAAAGACGAGTTCTCGAAAAATTAAACATTAGACTTGAATACGAGAAAAACCACGACTTTTACTATTGCTACACGCCTGGATGCAGAAGGGTTCCCTTCGAAGAAGCCATGGAACTTCTCTTTAAATGTCCAAGATGTGGAAAACCATTAATGCATTATGACAACAGCAAAATAATTGAAGTTTTAACCAAGAAAATTGAACAGTTAAGGAAGGAATTAGGTGAGTGAAAAACTTCCATCAAGACGAGAAGCACTTCAACTTCTCCATAAAAGCGGCTGTTCAGAAAACGTGATAAAACATTGTAAAGCCGTAGCTAAACTAGCAGTTGAAATAGCTGAAAAATGCAAAGAAAAAGGGTTAAACGTAAACATTAAACTTGTTGAAATAGGAGCCCTTCTCCACGACATAGGAAGAGCAAAAACACACAGCGTAAACCACGTCATAGTAGGAGCAAAAATTGCAGAAGCCTATGGATTACCAAAACCAATAATATCCATAATAAAAAGACATGCTGGTGGCGGAATATCAATGGAAGAAGCGGAAAAACTTGGATGGCCAAAAGACATTTACATTCCACAAACACTTGAGGAGAAAATAGTTTCCTACGCAGACAAACTCATAGATGGAGCGAAAAGAGTGCCCATCGAAAAAACAATTAAAGAATTTTCCGAGGAATTACCGCCAGACGCTGTTGCAAGATTAAAAAAATTACATGAAGAAATAACCAATTTAATAGGAGATACAAATGTCTACATTACCATTAGCCGCAAAAGTATACAATCCCATCCAACTTGAATGGTTACAAAAATACATTTCAAGAAAAATCCTTAAAGGTTTAAAAATAAAAATTGAAAATATACAAGCAAACAAAAACGGATGGGTTCAACTAGACATTTCAGGAGAAGACGTAAAAGCTGCAAAAAACTTTTTGAACGTGAAAATTGGATTACGTCCAACAAATCTAAACTTAATCAAGAAATTTTCAACATTAAATGGTTATATAAAAACCACAAACAAAAATAAGGTTCAAGTAGATGTTGGAATAGAGAAACCTTACACAATAGACGCTGTTATCCCCTTAAACCAGTTACAAGCACAACTTACTGATGGAAGAAAACTAGCCCTTCAAAAAATAGTTGAACTCTATGGACTATGTCAAAACATGCCGTTAACATTAAAAATACAAAGTTTCAACCAGAAAAAAGGTTTTCTTGAAGCATCCCTCACAGAAAAACAATTAAACCTATACAAAAAATGGACAAAAACAATACTTGACAAACTCATAATAATAGGAGCAACAACCAACGAGGTAAAACAAGCAATAAAAAAGGCGAAATGCACCAGAGACATAATAGAAATCGAAACATTAAAACTGTTTGAACATGCAGCAACATGCAAACTAGGCACAGACGCAGCTGGAATAATCCCAAAAATCGGAAAACACTTAAAAAACGCAAACCTCACAACATTCATCCCCCAAAAAATTCTAAACCTACTAGGAACAGCAATTTTAATAAATGAAAACTAGTGGGCCGGGCCGGATTTGAACCGGCGACCTCAGCCTCGTAAGGGCTGCCTAAGGTTCGCTTTACGCGAATGTCCTAACCAGCTAGACCACCGGCCCTTTTCATGGTAAATTTCCTCCAAATTTTTAAGGTTTATTTCTCTTGTGCTGCTTAGATTCAATGAACAACTTCTTTTTAGCTTCATATTCCTTCCTAGTCATCATAAACTTCGCTGGAAAACCGCTAACAACAGTATCGGATGGAACATCTTTAGTAACTATACTTCCAGCAGCAATTACAGAGTTTTCTTTTATTGTGATGTCAGGTAAGATGATGACCCCGCCACCGATGATAACATTGTCCTCAACCATTGGAGGAGCTAATGGCCGACTGTACGGAAATTTATCATTAAGAAAAGTTGTGTTCGGACCTATGAAAACATTGTTCCCTATTTTACATCCATTCGAAATTGTAACGTGTGCTTGAATGTTACAGTTGTTTCCTATTACAACGGATTCACCGATATCACAGAAACTTCCTATTCGTGTTCCATCTCCAATTTTAACATT
>PIYF01000046.1:10466-11454 GCA_003601875.1 Candidatus Bathyarchaeota archaeon
ATTACGTTCTCACCTATTTCTATATTCTCACCGAGAATTATTCCTTTTCCTTTTTTATATGTTCTTACCAACGTTTATTTCTCCACAGCTTTATATTACTTTAAATTCTTTTCATGGTATTATGCTTTTGTTATAGTTATTCCCCAACGTTTAATTGTTAAGTTTTCAATGAAGCCGAAAATTCCCTTATCCACCAGAATTCCGAGTACTCCTATCAATATCATGCCACACATTACAATTGCAGCATCGTGAACCATACGTCCATATTCTATAATGAAGCCTAAACCATAAGTTGCGATAAGCATTTCCGCTGCTGCTAATGAGCGCCAAGAATACGCCCATGCAATGCGTAACCCAGTGAGTAATTGAGGGAAAGCAGCTGGAATTATAACTTTAAAAAATTTATTCAAACCTTTTGCTCCCAAGTTTTTTGCTGCACGTAACAATATCGGATCAATGTTTTTTATAGCCGCAGCAGTATTGATACATACTGTAAAGAATGCACCAGTGAATATTATGAACATTATAGGCATATCTCCCAATCCGAACCATAAAATTGCAAGGGGCAGCCACGCTATTCCCGGTATGGGATATAGAATTTTCACTAGAACATCTATCGTGTTTTCTGCTTTCTTAAAGAACGCAATTAACATTCCTGAAGGTATGGCTAAAGCTATAGAGATGAGATACGCTATAATTAATCTTCTTAAACTACCGCTTATGTCTCTTATTACCTCTCCAGCTATAACGCTTACAAACTTAGAGAATACGGCTGATGGTGGAGGGAAAAGAAAAGAATAGTTTAAGGAGATGTTATATCCAAAAATATTAAGAGCAGCAGCTCCTCCTCTGGCAGGAGGCCAATGAAACGGATTTATCCAAGCGAATATTTCCCAAGCTATTACGACTAAAATTATGAATAGCGATTGGAAAAGATACTTCTTATGCTTAGGTTGATACTTAATTTTTTGTAGTTCTGCAGTTATTA
>PIYF01000047.1 GCA_003601875.1 Candidatus Bathyarchaeota archaeon
TTGCTGCTCCGTGTTTTCCAGGCTTAGACTTTGTTAAGTCAACAATGCGGCATGGTTCTCCATCAACTATTATATATCCACCGACACGTAAGCTTCCAACACTCATGGGTTTACTCATTACTTAACCACCATCAGTTTTTCATTTTTCGTTTAGGCATTTTAAATAACACTCATATATAGATTAGGGTTTCTTATAAATAAAGAGTAAAGAGGGAAGGTCTTCTTGTTTAGAAGCGTTGGTTTGGTCGCTCGCTTTGATAAAGAGGAGGCTATACAATTAGCTGAAAAATTAATTGATTATCTTGAAGGGAAAGGGTTAAAGGTTTATGTTGAAGACACGTTAGCTGAGAAAATGGAAAAGAAAGGAAATTTTGTATCTCTCGAAAACTTTAAGGTTGACTTTATTATCGCAATTGGTGGTGACGGAACAATTTTACGTACTTGTCTTAAACTGCCGAAACCTGAACCGCCAATACTTACTGTCAACATGGGTGTTAGAGGATTTTTAGCTGAAGTGGAACCGGAAAAAACCTTTGAAGCGGTAGATAAATGTTTAAACGGTAACTACGTAATTGAGAAGTGTATGAAACTTTCTGTAACTGTAAATGGAGTAAACCTTCCAGACGCTCTAAACGAAGTGCTAATCTCAACAGATGAACCTGCAAAAATACTTTACGCTAAAATTTTGAAAGACAATATGCATGTTTTAGACTGTCAAGCCGATGGTTTAATGGTGGCTACTCAAACGGGATCTACTGGCTACTCGCTTTCAGCCGGAGGACCAGTTTTAGATTTAAACGTTAATGCTTTCGTTTTAACTCCTATTTGTGCTTTAGGAATGTTTCGTCCTGTTGTTTTCCCTGCAGATTCCCATCTTAAAATTGAAATTGTTAAACCGGAAAAAATTCTTGTAATAATTGACGGTCATCACCGTCAAATTGTAACTTCTAAGAGTCCTTCTCTAATCGTTACCCGTTCGAAGTATGAAACATCTTTTATAAGATTAAAGGAAAATTTTTATCATCGTTTGAGGAGTAGACTTCTTTTCACTAGAGGAGGAAAGTTTGAAAGTTAAACGGGTTATTGTTCTTGACACGTCTGCTTTTCTAGCTGGCTTTGACCCATTCTCAGTAAAAGAGGAAGAGTACACTGTTCCTTCCGTTGGAAAAGAAATGTCTGAAAGATCTATTGCATGGGTTAGGTTTAAAACAGCTGTTGAAAATGGAAAGTTGAAGGTTAAAAAGCCTGAACCAATTTTTTTAATGGAAGCTGAAAAAGCTTCAAAAAATGTTGGAGACAAATTTTTCCTTTCAAAGGCGGATCTTCAAGTTTTAGCTTTAGCTAAAGAACTTAAAGCTCACGGATATTCACCAGTGATTGCTACAGATGATTATTCTATACAAAACGTTGCAGATTCTATGGAAATAAAGTTTGTTTCATTAGCAACTTTTGGAATTCGCTTTCGGCTTAAATGGATAAGGTACTGTCCAGCATGCCACAAAAAGTATCCGCCCGATTATAAATATGAAACCTGTGAAGTTTGTGGTGCAAAATTGAAAAGAAAGGCTTTAAAGAAAAAATCTGTAATTTAAACGTAAACCATAGCTTATATAATTGAATTTAATTCTATTACAAGTTCACTTAATTTAAAAATTGGAAGGATGATAACTTTGGGTTTCATAGAGACGCTGAAAAGAGAGTTTTCCTTTTTTCAAGGAAACTACATGATACTGATTTTCAGCTGGATTTTAATGGATTTTGCCGGTGAAATACCATCTACATACTATTCAGACTATGTTATAGAACTCGGTGGAAGCCCAACAATTTTAGGTTTAATAACTTTTGTCTCCATGTTAGCTCTAGCCTATGTTCAGTTTCCAGGAGGCTATTTAGCCGATAAGTATGGAAGGCAAAAACTTATTTCAACCCTAACTTTCGGCGTGGCCATCTCCTACATTTTTTATGCAGTAGCGCCAAGTTGGCACTTAATTCTCTTAGGAGCAGCTCTTCAAAATTTATGTTTACTTTATCAGCCAGCTTTAATGGCTATGATGGCGGATTCTCTTCCTCCTGAAAAACGGGGTATGGGATTCTCCATTTTAAATTTGATAATGAGTGTTTCAACAACCCCTGCACCTGCTATCGCACTTTTACTCGTTGTAACCTATGGTTCTGTAATTGGTATGAGAATAGCCTACGCAATTGTTACATTTCTTTTTCTTGTAGCGGCAATTGTACGGTTAAGGTTAAAGGAAAGTCTAAAAAATGCTGAAAAACTGAACTTTAGAGAAGCTTTGAGTTCTTATCCTAGAGCCTTAAAGGAAGGAATTAAAGTTTGGAAAGTTGTGCCGCGTTCAACACTTTTCCTGTTCTTTTCCTCGTTAATAACACGTGCCTCTTTCTCCATGGTGAACGCTTTATTCTTGGTTTATGCTTTTTATGAATTGAAAATTGGTGGAACACCGAACCCTCTGCTTCCCGCTGAGCAAGACCCGGCTCTTCAACTTGCGAGGCAAAGATGGGGATATTTAAGCATATTTTTGTCTATATGTATGATAATTTTAGCTTATCCGTCTGGAAAAATAATAGATAAAATTGGAAGGAAAGCTTCATTATTAATGGCAACTTCTTTAATTATTCCTTCGGTTTTTCTTTTCGTCTATGGGAATTATCAACTTCTTTTCTTTGTCATGCCTCTTCTTGGAATTACACAACTTCTTGGTTTTTCCTCTTACCAAACGCTATTTGCAGATCTTGTTCCGCAGATGCATCGTGGGAAAATTACGGGATCAAGAAACTTTTTCTCTTATATTTTCATGGCTCTTGGCGGGATTATCGGTGGAATATTATATGATAGGTTTTCTCCTAAGCTTCCATTCCTCCTAATTCCAGTTCTCATGATTCCATCCATTCTTTTAGTGTTGTTCTGTGTAAGAGAACCTAAACCGGAGGAGAGGGAAGCTTAAAACTAAACTTCGTTACTTTCACGTTTACTTAAGTAAATGATGTCGTGATGTTCCACATAGCCACATTTTCTAAACAGTTTTCTGGATGCATCGTTTGTTTTTTCAATTAAAGCGCAAAATATTCTGATACCTTTATGCTTTAATATTTTTTCAGCCTTGTTTATTAAAGCTCGGGCAACGCCACGGCCTCTATAGTTTGGATGGACTGCTAAACGGTTTATCCAGCCTTTACGTGTGTCGCTGCTTATGATAACTGTTCCTATTAAACGGTTGTTTTCGAAGGCTCCTAAAAAGAATTCAGGGTTTTCCTTCATTTGCCTCGCTATTGATTCTTCGCTGTCTCTCCCTTTTGGTTTAAATGGAAGCCCAGCTTCAGACCATAATTTAACTATTTCATCATAATTTCTCATCGTTAATTTTTTGATTTCCATGAAAATCCGTTAGGTTTACTTTTCCTTTTCAACTTCCTTTGCAACATCTTCAATTATTTCTAAGGCTGCATTAACAAGTTCTCTTGTTATTGTAAGCGGCGGCGCTATTCTTATTGTTGATGTTCCACATGTGATTACTGCAACTCCACGTTTCCAAGAACGTGTCATTATTTCATTAGCTAATTTTGGTGCTGATTTTTTGCTTTCCTTATCCTCAACTATTTCCATTCCTATCATTAATCCTTTACCTCTAACATCGCCGACGATGCTGCTTTCCTCTTTTAACTCGTTAAGTCTTTTCATGATGTATGTGCCTTGTTTTGTTGCATTTTCAAGTAAATGTTCCTCTTTAATTATGTCGATTACAGCACATGCAGCTGCACATGAAAGCGGGTTGCCTCCAAACGTGCTTGCATGGGAACCTCCAGCCCAGTCCATAACCTTTGCTTTTGCAATGGTTGCACCTAGTGGCAGTCCAGAAGCTAAGGCTTTTGCACTGCAGATAATGTCTGGTTCAATGTTCCAGTGTTCTATGGCGAACCATTTTCCAGTTCTACCCATTCCAGCTTGTACTTCATCATCGATTAGGAGTATTCCGTATTTGTCAGCGAGTTTCTTCAGTTTTTGGAAGTATTCTGGCGGTGGAACAATGTATCCTCCTTCACCTTGAATTGGTTCAAATAGGATGGCTGCAGTCTCTTCTGGTGGAACATATTTCTTTAACACGTAGTCTTCTATATAATCTATACACCAGTAATGGCAGTCTGGAAATTCTTGTTTGAATGGGCATCTGTAACAGTATGGGTATGGCACATGGGTTACCCCCGGCATTAAGGGGAAGAAATAACGTCTTTGAACTGGTTTGCTTGCTGTGAAGGATAACGCTCCAACTGTGCGTCCGTGAAATGCACCTATAAAACCTATGAATCTTGGTTTTCTTGTGTGCCACTTGGCAAGTTTAACAGCTGCTTCAATGGCTTCTGCACCGCTGTTACCGAAGTAAACTTTCTTTTCAAAGTTTCCAGGCGTTATCTTAACCAGTTTTTCAGCAAGGCTTACAACTTCTGGATAATAAAAGTCTGTGTTAGAATAATGTAAGAAACGGTTACACTGTTCTTTTATAGCTGAGACAACTTTAGGGTGGCGATGACCAACATTTAAGCATACTAAACCAGAATTGAAATCTATGTATTCATTTCCATCAACATCTTTAACTATGCAGCCGCTTCCAGATTCAACGACTAAGGGATAAAAACGAACATAGGATGGTGAAATTAAACTTTCATCTTTCTTTACAAGTTCTCTGGCTTTAGGTCCAGGTGGAGTTACAACGATTTTTGGATAACCACTCATTTTATCACCTTGGAGAAACTAACGTAATGCATTAGAGTTTTATATAATTACTGTTTCATTAGAAGAAAAATTATGATGACAGAGAATATTTTCATATGCAAGGTTGTAATTATATAGCTCAATTAGAACGAAGTAACTTTGGTTGAAAATTTCAGAAAAAGAGTTAAGTTTAGGAATTTGAAAGTGAAACTTCGAATTTATGGATTTTGAAAGCTTTCCCTGAAACTTTTATGGTTTAGCTACTGTTATTTCGATTGTTGAAACGTTGGTTTTCTGTCCTTCTGTCCTTTCAACCTCTTCTGTTCCAATTGCTATGTCTTGCAGTTGTAGGTCTTTCATAAAAACTCTTCTTAACAACTCTACGGTGTCAACTGCCCTGCTAATCGCCCGCCCTCTAGCTTTTATTATAAGTTTTTTAGCTCCTGAATTGAAGAATGTTAGGCAGGCGACCACGTAGTTCATCACTGGTTTTTTACCTATTAACACTATGTTTCCAGCCATTGTTTGTTGTTGCTGTTTGCTTTCTGTTGGTTTTTGAGTTTCAGTTTCTTTCTTTTCTTCTGTCATGTCATACCTCCTTTTGTGTTTTTGAAACGCGTTTGAAGTAGGTAAGTTATAAGGATACGTTTTCTTTCTTATATTTTTCCGTATAGTATGGAATCAGACAGACGTTTGAGTTAGTTCTCGATATTGTTCCCAGTCTTCATCCACCATTTTCTGGATTTTTTCAACGTCAGCTTCACTTAATTTTCTAAATCTACCTTGAAGTTTCAAGTATTCTTGAACGGGTTTACGTTTTGACTTGTCGATAAGTCCGCTGCTTGGAGGGTTAAGCTTAAACTTTCCATTTTCTATTTCAAATAGAACCCATATGCCTGTTTGCACGGCTAATCGCCCTATCTCAACGGTTTTACTTGAGTCGTAACGCCATCCAGTTGGGCAAGGTGATAAAACATGGATGAATTTTGTTCCTTTAATTTCTTTAGCTTTCCTTATTTTCCTTATGAAGTCCATGGGATAGGATGGACAAGCTGTGGCAACGTATGGTATCCTATGGGCAGCCATTATTAACGCAATGTTCTTTTTCCTTTCTTTTTTCCCGGTTGGTGTTGTTGTTGTCCACGCTCCGTATGGGGTTGCTCCACTTCTTTGAACACCTGTGTTGCCGTAGGCTTCGTTGTCATAACAGATGTAGATGAAGTCTGTTCCTCTTTCAGCCGCTCCAGATAAAGATTGAATACCTATGTCGAAAGTTCCTCCATCCCCAGCCCATCCTACAACTGTCACATCTTTAATTCCTCTCTGCTTTAAGGCGGCAACAACTCCAGACGCTGTTGCGCCTGTCGCCTCGAACAGTATGTTCTGAACTGGAACTGCGAAGGAAGTGTATGGAAAAGGTCCCGGAATGACGGATGTGCAACATGCTGGGACAACTAGAATTACCTTGTTTCCTAATGCTTTGAAGAGTAGTCGAAGTGAAATTGCTGCACCGCAACCTGCACATGCGGTGTTTCCTTTAAGCAGGTATTCTTCTTTTGGAAGCTCTTTTATTGCAATCATTTTAATCCCTCACATCAACCCATGAAGTTTCTTTTTCAACCTTGCCTTTTTTCATCCATTCTAGAGATTTCTTAGCGATTTTCTC
>PIYF01000048.1:0-6316 GCA_003601875.1 Candidatus Bathyarchaeota archaeon
CATCCATTCCAAGTAAATCGTTTATAACTAAGACTTGTCCATCGCAATGTTTTCCAGCTCCTATCCCTATAGTTGGAGCCTTAACGGATTCTGTTATCCTTTTTCCAAGGCTTTCAGGAACGCATTCGATAACTATTGAGAAAACTCCAAGTTTGTCAAGGTTTAAAGCGTCATTAAATATTCTTTCAGCCTCTTCAGGTTTTTTACCCTTAACCCGATAGGTTTCAGAAAATTGGGGAAGCATCCCCACATGTCCCATTACTGGTATTCCTGCATTTATTAAAGCCTTAACTACGTTGGGTCTGTTTCCTTCAACTTTAACTCCTTGGGCTCCAGCGTCCAAGAATTTTCGAGCATTTTTTAACGCTTTTTCAACCGTGTCACAGCTTTTTATCGGCATATCTCCAATTATAGGTGTCTTTTTAGCTCCTCTAGCCACAGCTTTAGTGTGGTATATCATCTCCTCCATTGTAACGTTTTTTGTATCTTTTTCTCCCTTCACAACCATTCCTAAACTGTCACCAACTAGGATTAGGTCTATCCCTGTTTCATCTAGAATTTTCGCCATTTGATAATCGTATGCGGTAAGCATCACAATTTTTTCCTTACCCTTCTTCCTTCTGATTTCATTTTCGAATTCCATGTTTTTCCTCCAAAAATTTTACGAAACGAAAAACTACATCATTTATTGGAGTTGGAACTCCATGTTTCTTTCCGAGTTCAACAATTTTTCCGTTAAGAAATTCTATTTCCGTCTTCCTTCCCTTCATAATATCTTGACACATGGAAGAAAAGTTTGTGTAACCAGCTATTTCCTCGTTAATCTTCTCGTATAAATTTGATGGAAAATTTATCCCTTCAGCCTTTCCAACCTTCACACATTCTTCCACTATTTCTCTTCTAACTTGGCTTAAAACGTCTGAGAGAATTTCACAGTTTCTAACTTGAAATATGGCTGTTAATGGATTTACAACACAGTTAACGACTAGTTTTTTCCACACTTCAAACTTAATATTATCTGAAACCTGTACTTTCAAACCGCATTTAACAAAGGTTTCAGCTATCATCTTAGAAGTTGAGTTTGCCTCAACTATTGTTTCTCCATTCCAGAACTTCACTTTTCCAGGTTCAAAGAATTCTGCAGCCATTGTTGTTAACCCTCTTAAAACTTTAGCTTTACCTTCAACAGCTTCTTTGACAAGCTCCTCATTTCCAAGGCCGTTCTGCAAAACAAGAATTACAGTATCACTTTTCAAAAGATTCTTTATATTTTTAACGGCTGAAACTGAGTCATAAGCTTTCGTTGTTAAAATTATCAATGTTTTTTCAGGTATATCATCAATTACACTTTTTGCTTTCGGATAAAAAGTTCCATTTATAGCTCCTGAAATTGACAATCCCCTTGAGTTCACTGCTTCAACATGGGCTTTGTTTCCAATTATTGTTACATCATTATTTTTTGAGAGAAAGGCACCGTAGACGCTTCCAATGGCTCCTGCGCCTAAAACATAAATTTTATTGAAACTCAAAAGGGTTTCTCCCCTAAATTTATGATTTCTCCTTTTTCAACAATCTTTGAGAGTCGCTGCAGAATTATTTTTATAGATTCAGCTAAGTTTCTTTCATTATCAAATTTAGTTAGAACTTCCCTGCATTTGTCCACGCCTCCCATTTTCATTTCTTCAGCAACTTCAACAAGTTTGGGCATGGCTCTTACAACGTTGTCAACTATTGTAATTAAGGCTTTTTGAGCAGTCCTTGAAAGGGGATTCAAATCTATTGCTATAACACGTTTCCCCATTTTAACTAGGGCTTCTGTTCTGTCTCCATCCTCCAAAGGAACAAGAACAACGTCTGCTGTTAATATTCCCCTAGGGTCAACTCTTCGCCTTTCACTGCTGATTTCAGGTATCCTTGCTGAAGCAGCATCTCCAACTCCTAAAACTTCTGAAGCCCCAGCGTTTTCTAATAGTTTTTTTATTGCAATTTCCCTTTCAACAGACCTATAAAAAAGGTTAACTTCAATCTTTGCGTTTGTAACTTCAGCAAGTTTCACCACATCCTCAGCTGTTAAAGCTGCAGTGTTTCCGTTTACCGAAATTACAGGTTTTTTAGCTGTTAAAAGGGCTGCTGCAGCAGCTTTTATAGCTTTTAATGCAGGTTTTGTTGTTTTCTCCCCTAATAAGTAGTCGAACGCTTCTCCTCTGCCGTGGGCAATTAAACCAGCTTGAGCTACTATTCCTTTAATGTAGTTTTCGATAAGTCTTTCTCTTATTCTTAAAGATTCAGCCCTCGGATGGTCTTGTGGAACTTTAATATTCATTTAAAAGTCTTGCTCCCTCAAAGTCTATCTCGCTGATAAAAATTCTTCCGTTAAACTGGTTGTCTCTAAATTTTTTAACGAGTTTTTCTGCGTTTTCACGTTCAGTTAATGTGAAAACTGATTCGCCGAACATCGGCATGCTGCAAACAACACCCATGGAATCGGTTAAATCTAACGCTTTTCTAACATTTTCAGTTATCAAACCAACATGTTCAGCGAATTGACGGGAAAACTTCATGAAATTTGACACATTGGCTTCTTTCATAAGTTTGTTTAAGAGTTTTCCTCCGAAACCGTTTATGCGGTTGCGAACAATTTTGTCAGTTAAAAATTCTTTAGTTAAAAGTGAATCAAAATTTACACAAACAACTACATGATCCTTAGAGACTGGTAAATGCCTTACTACGCCGATTCCCGGAGCACCCGGCTTAACCCTTATTTCAGCACCTCCAAAGGTTTCAGCTATAACCGTGCCAAGTCCAGTTTTGCATTCAACTTCTGCTACATGGGCAAGTTGGGCAGCTTCAACTTTTGACAGCCCTAAATTAAACAAGTCGTTTAAAGCCAGGGATAAACTTAAAGCAGCTGCTCCGCTTGTGCCAAAACCTGCTCCCACGGGGACATCAACATAATGTTCAACTATTATTTCATAATCTTTCAGTTCCTCAAAACGTGAACGGAAAATTTCAACAACTTTCTCAGAAACCTCTGCTTTTTCCAATTTTAAACCGTTAACCATCACTCTTAATTTAGCCTTTCCAGCCTCCCTAGCTTTCACCGTTGTTTTTACACCATTGCTTATGCAGACGCCAGCACCTCTTGAACCGGCATGAAGAGGACTTAATGAGTTATCAAAAATCTGGAATAAACCTGTAATGTGGCACGGTGAAATAGCTGTGGAAGTCTTCATTCCAACCAAGTTTGTTTAAAACAAAAATTCCAAATAAAAATTATGTATGAATTATTTAAACAAGTTTAAACAAAGCAACTAAAAATGTTTAATAAAAGATGTGATATTAGAAGAAATGGTTTGTTAAGAAATGTTTGGTTTAGAATTAACTTTATCACTGTTGGCGTTTTTATTCGGAATTTTTCTCCTAGTCTATTCAAGTGAAAACGCAGTTAAACATTCCGTTCTTATCGCTTCAGCTTGGGAGGTTTCCCCAGTAATGGTTGGACTTTTACTAGTTGCCATAGGTACGGACATGCCTGAAATTTCAAACTCCATTGTTTCTTCAGCTATTGGTCATGGAAGCATAAATGTTGGAGATTCAATTGGTTCAGCCTTCACTCAAATAACATTAATTCTAGGAATAATTGCACTGCTCAGTAAAGGGTTTAAGGTTAACAAAAAAGAAGTTATGGTGATAGGTTCTTGTGAAGTATTAGCCTTAATAATAGCTGTTTCAATGATTGAGAAGGGATTTCTGTCTAGGGTTAACGGTTTCTTTCTGGTTTCAAGCTGGTTCCTTTTCATACTCATAAGTGGGATGATGGTAAAGAAGAAACACGAGAAAGTTATTAAGCCTCCTAAAAGGTTTCGTCATTTTTTATTTGCAACTTTAGGCTTCGCTGGGGTTGCATTAGGCTCCTACATTGTTGTTCAATCAATACTTGAATTCTCTAGAATCTTTAATGCATCCGAATATCTCATAAGCTTCTTCATAGCCTCCATTGGAACCTCCTTGCCAGAACTTGTTATTGAATTCACAGCTATAAAGAAAAAAGAATATGAGTTGGCTTTAGGCGACATCATTGGAAGCAGTCTTATAGACGCATCTCTTTCCATAGGAATTGGACCGATGTTTTTCACTAATACTTTTCCGGGAGAAACAGCTTTCACTTTAGGCTTATACGCAGTTTTAGCGTCAACCATAGTTGTATCCACTCTTACGTTGAGAGGTAAAATAGACAAGAAATCAGGAATACTCTTTATATTAATCTATTTAATTTCTTACACGTTACTTTACCAATTTTAATTTGTATTTTTAAATATTCAAACCTATAAAATGTGGTGTGAGAGACTGAATATGAAAATAAAGAAAATCGTTAAGGCTGCAATTGGCATTATACAATCCTTAACTGCTTTCTCAGCTTTGTTTTTCGCTTGCTGTTTATACTTTAACCTTTTCAATGTTCAAACTTCGCTTGGTTCAGCTTTGCAGCTACTCTATCTTCACGTAACTATCCTTCTGATTTTTGGTTTTCTCTCTTTAATAAATGGAGTTATCTTAATTTTTGATTCTTTTGAGGTGAAATAGGTTGTTGGAGGAGAAGAGGGAGCTTGGATTATTCAACACCGTATTGTTAGGGTTAAGTGGAGCGATAGGCTTCGAAATTTTTGTCCTTCTAGATTATGCCTATTTTCATTTAGCCGGTTCAGGTGTAATTCTGGCCTTACTTTTCGCTGGAATCATAAACTTGTTAATTATGCTTAGTTATTGTGAACTTGGCGCAGCCATGCCTTACGTTGGTGGAGAATACACTTACATAAAAAATGCTTATGGAGGATTCATAGCCTTCGTTTCCGGATGCTTCAGATGGTTGGCAAGTATTTTCGGTGCAGCCCTAGCCGCTGTATGTTTCACTCAACAATTCACATATTTTTTTTCGCTTATACTGCCATTTATGCAAGGTTTTATTGCAGCGTTTAAGCCCTTAATCATAGTGTTGATTGTTTTCATCTTTGCAATTTCAGATATTAAGGGTGTGAAGAAGCTGGGAGACGTGGTAGTTTTCGCTTTCATAGCCTTATTCATCGTTTTTATAACCACTGGAGTTTTTCATGGAACTGCACAAGTGAATGTTATTCCAAGTTCTCAACCTCAAAGTTTATTGGGAGTCTTTGCAGCAACTGTCTATACGTTTCCAATGTTTTTTGGAATGAGAGCCCTTATAGCAGGAGCTGTTAAAGTTAAGAATCCGGGAGAAAACATTCCAAAGGGAATACTTTTGTCAGCGTTTCTAATAATTCCCCTTTACATTGGTCTTGCCTACATAGGTGCTGGGGTAGTTTCACCTGGAGAAACTCATCCATCGCCACTATTGAACCTTGCAGCTGAAAGAATCCTTGGATGGGGTGGAGGAATCCTTTTCGCATTTGCTGGTATGGTTGCAAGTTTATCTGCTTTAGGAACATCTCTATCAGTTCAGTCAAGCATAATTAGGGGGATGAGTAGAGATAGATACTTGCCAAAAATTTTACTTCGCACCCATAAAAATTTTGGGACACCATATATCGCCATACTTACAGGTGCAATATTCGTCACATTTTTCGGTGTGATAGGTGCAGTTGAATTTCTTGGTTATGCAGCTAGCTTCGGATCCCTAATAGTTTTCGCCTTTGTAAACTTATCGCTTTTAAAGCTTAGAAAGGAGAAGCCGCATATGGAGAGACCGTTTAAAACTCCATTTTATCCATTTACTCCCATAGCTGGAGTGTTTATGTCTCTTTTAATGCTGGTTTCACCTATGTTTCTCGGAGATGTTAACGCCTTCGGAGCTTTAACCTCCGGTGTTGGATTAACAGCCCTTGCTCTAACAACTTATTATTTAAGGATGGTTGGACGCTACCGTTTGCAGATAGCAGTGGGAGGAGCATGTTTAGGTTCAGGTATCCTATCAATCCTTGCTGTTTTCTTAACCCTAACCGGCGTAATTCCACCTATTTTTCCATATTTACCAAACTTTATCATATTATTTTTTGGCATAATATTAGCTGCAGCTGGGTTTCTAAATTTAACAGCTTGAAAGCTAAAATTGTAGAACGTTTAGACAGTTATGTGTAGTTTTGTTCTACACACAAATCATCTTATCTTAAATAATGCGATTTGTGCTTCGGAGAGAAAAATGAAACTGTTAAAGAATAAAAAAGCATTGAGCACTGTAGTAACTACATTGATTATCCTTGTTGTTTCAGTGCTTTTAGCAACTGTTGTAACGTTCTACGCAATAAACGTGACAACGACAAGAGTGCAAGAAGAAAGCTTACAA
>PIYF01000048.1:6412-6815 GCA_003601875.1 Candidatus Bathyarchaeota archaeon
GACAAGATTACAGTGAGAGGACAAGAATGCAGTTGGAGTTCTGTATACTATAACAAAACTACTGATACAATCAATAATGATTTGACATATGTTACACCAAACACGAATGGCACATTATTGGGTAAATCATGGGATTCATATTCACTTACTCAAGCCAGCGATGACCTTCTCTTGAAGTCCGGATATACCATGATTGTCTACATAGCTCAACCAGACCATGTATCCGTCAGTGATGTTGGAGTGACTGTGGGTGTAACAGTCTTCACTTCTAATGCACAATACTACAAGGAAGCCAACGTCCAAGCATACACAGGTTCATGAGGAGGATAAAAATGAAGTTGCTAAAGAATAAGAAAGCCTTAAGCACTGTAGTAACTACATTGATTATCCTTGTTGTTTCAGT
>PIYF01000049.1 GCA_003601875.1 Candidatus Bathyarchaeota archaeon
TGCATGAGAAAATATGGTGGAAAATCTTTACGAACTGAATATTGCCACGAATTGGCTGTCAGATTGTTGACCGGTTGCTTAGCTAAAACAGCGGCTAAATATGGAATAGGCATTAAAATAGTTTTCAGCCACAGTACAGATCATTATGTGAGAGTTTACGCGGAAACGGAAAGAAGCGCAAAGAAAGCTAATGAGACGGTTCGTAAAATGGGATATATACTTCATTGTTTCAAATGTTTCCACAGGGAAACAATACAAGAACCATTTCTAATTGGACATTCAGAGAAATGTGTTGAATGCGGCTCAAAAGTCAATGTTGCAGGTCCCTTATGGTTAGGAGAAATATTTGATGAAGATTTCTGCAAGTTGATGATGGAGGAGATTGAAAAAAGAAGTTTTAGGCTTAAGGATAGAATAAGGAAAATCCTGAACTTAGCAAGACTTGAAGCAAAAGCACCTATTACCTATTATGTTATTGACAAGATGTGTGATACATTATCTTTACGGACTCCACCTCTCAAAAAAGTTTTTGAAGCTTTAAAGGAAATGGGATTTCAAGCAATTCCAACTCATTTTAATTCCAGAGGAGTGAGAACTGATGCCCCTGCAATGGTTGTTCAAAAAATTCTTAAGCAAATAAATTCATGAAGCATTTTGTTTAAATAGATAATAACGTTTATAGTTAGTAAGTTTGCGAAGTTGGAGGTGTCAAAACTCGGAAAAGTTTTGGTTGCTTGTGGATGGCCATACGTAAATTATGTTCCACATTTAGGCACTTTAGTGCAGGTTTTGTCAGCTGATGTTACTGCTAGATATTACAGGTTAAAAGGTGAAGACGTTGTCATGGTGAGCGGTTCAGATGAACATGGAACACCTGTGGAAGTGGAGGCTGTTAAACTTGGAGTCTCACCAAAACAGTTAACAGATAAAAATCATGCAAAAATAGTTGAACTATTCACGAAATGGGGTTTCTCCTTCGACAATTACACAAGAACTGAAAATCCTATTCATAAAGAGTATGTGCAACAACATTTGATGAAAATTTATGAAAACGGATACATTTTTCCCCGTGAAACGGAGATGCTTTACTGTGAAAAATGTAAACGTTTCTTACCGGACAGATTTGTTGAGGGAAAATGTCCATACTGTGGTTATGAACATGCTCGTGGAGACCAATGTGAAGCTTGTGGAAGACTTTTGGAGCCAACTCTTCTAGTAGAACCACGCTGTGTAATTTGTAAGAGTAAACCAGTTATAAAGAAGACGAAACACTGGTATTTTGACCTTTCAAAATTCTCTGAAAAACTTGTTGAATACATAAAAAATAATAGGCAGTTCACAAGCAACGCTAAAAACTTCAGTTTAAACTTTATAAAAGAAGGGTTGAAACCGAGAGCCGTTACAAGAGATGTAAGTTGGGGAATTCCAGCACCTTTTCCAGAAGCAGAGGGAAAAACAATTTACGTTTGGATTGAAGCTGTTCTCGGTTATGTTTCAGCAACAATTGAACACTTCAAAAATGTTGGAGAACCAGAAAAATGGAGAGAATATTGGTTTAACAAGGAAGCTAAAATAATAATTTTCATAGGGAAGGATAACATACCATTCCACACGATAATATTTCCAGCATTATTGTTAGCTTCCCATGAAGGATACAATCTACCCTGGAATGTTTCTGCAACAGAATTTCTTCAGTTTAAGGGTGAAGCCTTCTCAAAAAGTCGTAGAATAGGCGTCTGGATAGATGAAGCACTGAAAATGTTCCCGGCAGATTATTGGCGTTACTTCCTAATGGCTACAAGGCCGGAAACAAAAGACACAAACTTCTCTTGGAAAATTTTCATTGAAAAAGTTAATTCAGACTTAAATGACACTTTTGGCAACTTCATTCACAGAACATTGAAATTTATAAAAACAAGATTCAAAGGCGTCATCCCAGAGGCAGCCAGTTTAGAAGAGGAAGACAAACGGGTTCTTGAGCAGCTTAAAAACAAGGTGAACTTGATGGGGATGGAAATTGAAAAATGTAGGTTGCAGTCGGCAACAAACATTTTAATGATTATAGGGCGTATGGGAAATCAGTATTTAAACGAAAAGGAACCTTGGAATCAAATAAAAAGAGACGTGAATAAAGCAGCAAACACAATTTACGTTGCAGCACAAATTGTTAAAGCCTTAACTGTTGTTTCAGCACCTTTCATTCCTTTCACAGCGGAAAAACTTTGGAAAACCCTTAACCTTCCAGGCAGCGTTCATGAACAAAGGTGGAGTGAAGCCTTAAATCCCTTGCCAACAGGACATAAGATAGGAGTTGTTGAGCCTCTGTTTAGAAAAGTGGAGGCTGATGAGGAGAAACTTGATGAAAAATTAGCGAAAATTAGGGAAGAAGAATCTTAAAGTGGAAAATTTGTTAAAAATAGACCTCCACGTTCACACGGTTTACTCCTATGATTCGCTTATAACCCCTTATGAGCTTGTTTTTTACGCTAAAAAACGTGGATTAGATGGAGTTGCAGTAACAGACCATGACAGGCTAGATGGAGCAATTAAAATAGCTGGAGAAACAGATTTCTTAATAATTCCAGGAATTGAAATAACAAGTTTAGGTGGACACATCATAGGTCTTAACGTTCATGAATCTATTCCTCCAAACTTAAGTGTTGAAGAAACTGTGGATAAAATTCATGAATTAGGTGGAATAGCGATTGCTTGTCACCCCGGAGCCCCGTTCAAAGGAAGTCTTAAAAACAGAGTAACCTCAAAATTTGACGCTGTTGAAGTTATCAACTCATCAGCCATACCCTTCAATCACTGCGTTAAATATGCAGAGAAAATAGCTGAAAAACTTGGAAAGGCAAGGGTTGCTGGGACAGATGCACATTACGGTCCAGAAATAGGTTACGCTTACACTTTAATCGACGCGAATGAAAAAGTTGAAGATATAGTTGAGGCTATAAGGAAGAAAAAGTGCCGACCTTTCGGTGGACCTATACCTTTAACAGTAAGATTAAAGAGGGAACTGTTAGGCGTTGCAAAAAAATTTTTTTAAAAGTTTTCAAGCTGGTAAAGGTTTAGTTTTATGTTTAATGGTTTTTCAGGTTCAGCGTAAGGCTCTAAATTGAAGAGTTGCGGTGCTATTGCTCCGAACCCGCTGAGGAGATGCGGCGAATTAACACCAGTCATCACTAAGGTGACTTTTAGGGAACCGTTAAGTTCAGGGTTCACCCTTGCACCCCAAATAACAAGTGCATCGTCATCCATCATTTCGGTAACTATTTCACCGACACGGTTTGCCTCTTCAATAGTCATTTGTTCATCTCCTGAAACATGAATTAAAGCACCCTTGGCACCCATATAATCAACATCTAAAAGTGGACTTCTTAGGGCGTTCCGAACAGCTTCTTCAGCCCTATTTGGTGCATCAGACTCTCCAACGCCAACTATTGCAACTCCTCCCCGCTTAACTATGGTTTTAAAATCTGCAAAGTCTAGGTTTATGAGGCTGGGAGCAGATATTGTCTCAGATATCCCCTTAATCATGTTTACTAAGACTTGATCTCCAACTCTGAAAGCCTCATTTATTGGTAAATGTGGAACCAATCTTAGAAGTTTATTATTGTCAATAACAACCACAGTGTCACAATATCTCCTCATTTCTGTTAATGCTAACGCAGCATATTCAATTCTTCCCTTCTCTATTCGGAAGGGTGTTGTTACAACCCCCACAGTTACTGCACCTTTACGTCTCGCAATTTCCGCAACTACAGGAGCAGCTCCTGTTCCTGTTCCACCGCCGAGACCAGCTGTTATAAAGGCTATATCTACTCCTGTGAACAAGTCTTCTATCTGTTTACGAGACTCCTCTATGGCTGCCCTTCCAAGTTTCGGGTTGCCGCCAACCCCTAAACCTTTTGTTAAATTTTTCCCTATGAGAATTTTCTTATGAGCTTTTGAAACGTTTAGGTGGAGAGCATCCGTGTTTATTGCAACACATTCAGCTCCCACAACTCCCGTTTCCATAAGTCTTGTTACAGTGTTGTTTCCTGCTCCTCCAACTCCAACAACCATTATACGACAGTAACCCGGCGGTCTAATTTCTCCGCTTACACTGTCACGCCAATGATTTTGAAGAGTTTGCTCAAGGGTTTGCAGTTTAGCCAACCCTTCGCTTCCTCCGCCAAAGCTCACTGTTTATTAAATCGCGGACAGCCACACGGATAGCTTCTGCTCTATTTGGGTAGAACCTTTCATTCACAAGTTTATCTAAAGCTTCTATATATGGTTCAGGAAGGTAAAGAGTGATTAACTTCACATTTCTCCCTCCAATAAGCGTATTAGAAAAACTCTTTCGAAGTTATACTTCTATATGTTATGTTTAAAATATGTTTTAAATATGTTGGTTCTTTTTCTTTTAAATATTTCTACAATTCTCTTTCAGCTTCGTGTAAAATAACCATCCATGAAAACTCCATATTTTTATTTCTTTTTGCATCATTTAATGTAGCGTGATGAAAAGGTTTGAAAGTGTTCCTTAAAAGCTTTGGCTGTTCAACGAATTTAGCTGATGGAGAGGTTATGGCTGGTTGCTTAGCGAAAGCTGGATATAAACTTGTGAAAAACTTTGATGAGGCGGACATTGTTATCTATAACACTTGTGCTGTAAAGGGACCAACTGAAAACCGTATGATTTCACTTTTAAAGCGTGTTCCAAAAGGGAAAAAGTTGATTGTTGCTGGATGTTTACCTCTTATAAACTTTGAAAGGTTACGTAAAGAGGTAAAATTTGAAGGGGTTGTTGGTCCAGCTGTTGGAGAAAAAATAGTGAACGTTGTAAAACGGGTTTCAACGGGAGAAAAAGTTGTCTTTTTAAGTAAAGCTTTGGAAGCCAAGCCAGACCTAAATCTTCCAAGGGTTAGATTAAACCCTTTGATAAGCATAATTCCAGTGAATTATGGATGTCTAGGTGCATGCACTTATTGTTGTGTAAAATTTTCGAGGGGTAAACTGAGAAGCTATACTATTCAGAAAATTTTGGAAAGAGTTAAGAAAGATTTGGCAGAAGGAGTTAGAGAGTTCTGGATAACATCCCAAGACACGGCTTGTTATGGTAGGGATATAGGCTCAAATTTAGCTGAACTGCTTGAAGCCATATGCGATGTTAGAGGGAAATTTAAGATTCGTGTTGGAATGATGACGCCTAACATGGCTGAAGAAATAGTTGAAAATTTAATTCATAATTTTCAAGACAAACATATTTTCAAGTTTGTCCACTTACCTGTCCAAAGTGGAGATAACTATGTTTTAAAACGTATGAATAGATATTATTCTGTTGAAGAATTTAAGGAAATCATCTACATTTTCAGAAAGAAAATTCCAAGAATTACAATCGCAACAGATGTTATATGTGGATTTCCAGGTGAAACAGAAGAAGCATTCAATAACACTTTACGTTTGATAAGGGAAGTTAAACCAGACATTGTGAATGTGTCAAAATTTTTTGTCAGACCTAAAACCGTGGCGTCCAAAATGAAGGATGATTTTGTTCCTTTCAAAGAAATAAAGAGGAGGAGCCGTTTAGCATCAGACCTTGCAAGGAAGATTGCCTTTGAAAGGAATAAGAGTTGGGTTGGGTGGAAGGGAGAAGTCTTCATTGACGAGGTTGGTAAGTTTAAGAATTCTTGGGTTGGCAGAAACTTCGCCTACAAACCAGTTGTGATAAAAAACGTAAATTCTAACTTGTTAGGTGAAAACTTAAAGGTGAAAATAAGCAAGGCTTTTCCAACGTATTTAGAAGGAGAAATAATATATTAGTAAGTAAGGTAAATTATTTATTCAAAACTTTAACAAGTATTCTCTGGTGAAAGTTTTGAGTGAGGAAGAAAATCTTGTTGAAATTGGAAAGGTAACACATTTCTTTAACAAGATAAGTGTGGCTGTTGTGGAGCTTAAGGCTCCCCTAGCTGTTGGAGACCACATAGTCATTAAGGGACCAACAACAAACTTTGAACAAACCGTGGAATCCATGCAGATTGAACATGAAAACATTGAGAGAGCTGAAGCAGGGCAAAGCATAGGTTTAAAGGTTGCTCAAAGAGTTAGAGAAAAGGATATAGTTTACAAGAAAATCTAAAATTCAGATTTGTTAAAGTAGGGCTTCAAGATATAATTTTATCGCTATTCCAGTTAAAACAAAAGCGAAAAGATACTTTACGGTTTTATGGCTGAACCTTCTAGTCATCATACGTGAACCAATGAAAGCTCCGGTAACGGCTAT
>PIYF01000050.1 GCA_003601875.1 Candidatus Bathyarchaeota archaeon
AATATGAAGTTGCATACTGGATAGCTAAAGAGCTTGTTAATTCTCGGATAGCTCATTTTCGGGAAGAGGAAATTTTGGATGCAACCAAGCTTTACAAGATTCAATGGAAGGAACGTGTTCAAACAGCGGGACGATTGGCAAGTCTTCCAAAGGATTTCTACCCTAAACTTCGACGATACATAAAGGAATTGAAAAAAGAGTCACCTAAAAATCCTGGAAAGATGCGGGAGTATGAAAGGGTTGGACATTTAGCTAAGGATATTGTGAATTCAAGATTGAAAAAAATAGTTTCTTTGGCTTCAGCTCCAGCTCAAACAGAACAAATACTGCGAAACCTAACGGATGAAGAACGATTATTATACAATATGTTATACAAGCTTATCAATAAGTGGCGTAAAGAAATAATAAGAGTTGAAGAGGAAGAAATGGAATGACGGAGCTGGAAACAGTAGATCCGCAAGAGAGGTTTCAAGAATTTTTTAAAACAGAGAAATATAGGGAAAGACTTTCACAGATGAGTATAACCGGCAAAACAAGCCTCGTAGTAGATTTTGAAGACCTATTAACTTTCGACCAGAACATCGCTGAAAAAGTTCTTGAAACACCAGATGAATATTTGGAGCATGCAAATAATGCTGCTTATGCCCAACTACAAATAGAGGATCCGGAGTATGCTGAAAAAATCGAATCTGTAAAAGTTAGAATCGTACACTTATTGGAATCCACACCCTTAAGAAAACTTGGTTCAAAACATATTGGAAAACTTGTTCTTGTTGAGGGGATAGTTGTTCGTTCAACTCCTGTTAGACCAATGGTGATGCAAGCTGCTTTCCGATGTAAACGTTGCGGAGAAATAACAAGAGTGGAGGAAACAGGTCAATTTTTGAGGGCTCCCTTTGCCTGCAGTAACCCTTCATGTAGAGCAAAAGGCCCATTTGAGTTTGTTCAGGAAGAATCCACCTTTATAGATTCTCAAGATCTTCGCATCCAAGAAAGACCTGAAGATTTACCTCCTGGACAGCTTCCAAGAGCTTTAGATGTTAAGCTTGTTGGAAGCGAAATAGTTGATGTGGCTAGGCCAGGTGA
Source organism: Candidatus Bathyarchaeota archaeon (assembly GCA_003601875.1). Classification (GTDB taxonomy): domain Archaea; phylum Thermoproteota; class Bathyarchaeia; order Bathyarchaeales; family Bathycorpusculaceae; genus PIYF01. The sequence continues at coordinate 1,087 of PIYF01000050.1, forward strand.
CCATGTATCCATTGTTGGTGTAGTTCGAGCTTCGGCTCCAACTCTTCCAAAGGTTGGAAAACTTCGCACTTTCATTCTTCACTTGGATGCAAATTCAATTGAGGTTTTAGGTAAGGAACCTGAAACTGTTCTTCCATCACCTGAAGAAGAGAAGAAAATATTAGAATTAGCTAAAGACCCATGGATACATAGGAAAATCATGAATTCAATCGCTCCATCCATCTATGGTTATGATCACATAAAAGAAGCTATAATGTACCTTTTGTTCGGAGGAGTCCCAAAAAACCTTCCAGACATAACAATAAGGGGAGAATTAAACGTTCTTTTAATTGGGGATCCGGGAACAGCCAAGTCTCAACTTTTACAGTATGTGGCAAAGGTTGCACCGAGAGGATTATACACTTCTGGTAGGGGAACAACAGCTGCTGGTTTAACTGCCGCAGTAATTAGGGAGAAGGGTGGAGGAATGACTCTTGAAGCTGGAGCTTTAGTTTTAGCTGACAAAGGAGTTGCATGTATAGATGAAATGGATAAAATGCGTCCAGAGGATAGAGTTGCAATTCATGAAGCCATGGAACAGCATACAGTTTCAGTTGCTAAGGGGGGAATCGTGGCAACATTAAACGCAAGAACCGCTGTTCTTGCAGCTGCAAACCCAGCTTTAGGAAGATATGAACCGCACCGCACAGTAGCTGAAAACATTTCCTTACCAGTCACAATACTCTCAAGATTTGACCTAATATTTGTTTTAAGAGATGTACCCAACAAGGAAACTGACGGTAAAATGTCTGAGCATATCCTTGAAATGCACAGGAAAGGTACAAGTCCCACTGAACCTCCAATACCGCCAGACCTGTTAAGGAAATATATAAGCTATGCGAAAAGTGTAAAACCAGTCTTGACAAAAGAAGCATTGCAACGTCTAAAAGATTTCTATCTTTCAATGCGTTCAGTAAGTGAAACTGAAGGTTCACCTGTGGCGATAACTGCAAGGCAGCTTGAATCTTTAGTGCGGATAGCTGAGGCTAGAGCCAGAGCAGCCCTTAGAAAAGAGGTTTTAGCTGAAGACGCTGAAGCAGCCATTACGATAATGAGGAGGTCTTTGGAGGAAGTTGGAATAGATGTTTCATCATCAAAAATAGATATAGACATTATAATGACTGGGAAACCTAAGAGTTTAAGAGATAAACTTCAAACAGTTCTTTCAACAATCATGAAACTTGAAAAGGAGACAGGTATGGTTGAAAAAGATGCACTTCTCAACGAGCTTGAAAATGCCTATAACATTCAGAGGGCTGAAGCTGAAAGGCTTATTGGACAATTGTTGCGTGAAGGAACAATTTATTCACCGAGAGAAGGCTACTTAAAAAAGACGTAAAAATACAGAAATTTAGGAAAAACGGTGACTATTGGGCAGCCTCAATATTTACTTCCTTGTAATACTCAGCATTTGACGTGAAAACCGTTATGCCTACTGTTTGACCAACATCGTTTACGGATATGCTATCCGGCTTCATTATGTAAAGAACGAGTGTTTCACCAGATTTCACAGTTAAGTCGCTAGTGGCTTTTTGAAAAGTTCTTGAAGCACCTTGCACTGTTATGCTGAAGGTGTCACCTGTAATTTCAGTTGGTGTCACATTTAAATCGTCTGAAACTGTTTCATTAGCTCTCCAATAATAAACGTTTTCCCATTTACATTCTTGTCCTCGAACTGATATTTTATCGAGAACAACATCTCTTCCCCCAACGTTTGTAATTACAATTGCAGCCTCAGCCCATGACCCAGTAGTGTTAAACCATACGTGCTGTTTTGTAAGCATTAACGATTCTTCCTGCACCCTTGTTGTTGTTACGTTTATAGCGTAAAGAGTTACAACTGTTGCAAGCATCACGGAAACCACAAGTATAATTAGGGTTGTTACAACAACGCTTAATCCCTTCTTATTTCTTCTTAACAGCCGCATACCTATTTCATCTCAACGTCAGTTTTGTAAAAAAAATTATATGGAAAATAGTAAAGATGTTTGTATGTAACAGAAAATAACGCAATTTAACGGTTATTATTCAAAAATTTTATCAAAAATTAAAGATTTTAAGAATTATTACAAATTAGTCTTTATATGAAGTTTTGACTTCTCAAAAAGGCTGCTCTCCCAAAGATTTTGAAAGAGGGTTTTCATCGCTGCTATAAAAGCCTTATAATTCGTCCAAAGTGCTGCAACTCTCTTTTTTCCATTATCCTTCCTTATTAGAAGGAGAAGTTGTTCACCATCAGCAAGCATGAACGTTGGTAGTTTCTCAACCCCGGGGGAAACTGAATATTCAGTTTTCTTAAGTTTTAACTTCTCTAAGAAAAAGCAGCTTTTCGGGGAGTAATCGGTTAACAATTTAATTTTTATGTTTTTCTTTGATGCATTTTCAAGTTTATCTAAGAAACCTGAGTGGTAAAAGCTTGAAATGTCACATTCTGATAGGAAAGAGAGAAACTCCCTTTGAACCTTGCTTAGAATTTCCTCAGCTTTCAAGTTTATTTGCTCTTCACCCTCAAGAACCTGGAAAACCTCTTTTCTTTCTGGTTCGGTTTCAAATTTAGGGAGAGAAAGCCAAAGACCAACCAGTCTTTCTTTTCTTTTTTCTAAAAGACGTATTCTTATCTTTTTCGCTTTTATTAATACATCTAGGGCTTTTTCAAATGGTGTAGCTATAAATTTTAAAGGCTTTTCAAAAACTGACGAAACTAACCCTTTTTTCTCCAAATCTCTTAAAATTCTGTAAGTCTCTGTCCTATGAAGGGATAAAACTTCAGATATCTCGCTTGCTTTCTTTTCACCAGCCCTTGCAAGGTAAAGGTAAACTCGAACTTCGTTCTTTGAAAGCCCTAAACTTCTAAGGGTTTTTTCAACTATTTCCATAGATTTGGCGGATTCTTTATCAGCCTTGATAAATCTCCATGTTCCAGTGTTTTCATCATATAATCTTATGACACTTTGTGGTTTTTCTATTGCTAATTCCATTTGGTCTTTCAGCCTCTCCTATTCGGAAGCAGAAGCTGATTCTGTTTAAGCTATATTTTATACTTCTGAATTGAAAATATGAATTGAAAATATATTTTAACAAGCATCAACTTAATAAAAATTGGAGAGGAGAAGGTGGAAACAAAAGCAATTAGCTTAAAATATCTGTTTTTTCCACGAAACAATCAATGGCTGAAAAGAATTTTATTAGTCTTCTCTTTCATATTGTTTGATTATTTTTCAACAATTATTTTCTGTAATGCACCTTACCAAGAAGCTAACTTATACGCAAGGGGGTTCATGGAGAATTTCGGAATCACAGCAGGTTTAACACTATTTGTTCTTTTAGCCAATATGCCAATTTATGTAACTTTAACTTTAGATTCTCATCTTGTAAAGTTCCCTCCAAAAATAGAAACTATTGCAGAATTGATTGTTGACCTTTTGTTTGCATGGTTTGTAGCTGGGTTACATTTCAGTGGAGGGACAAGCTGGTTTTGGAATGCTTCTAACCTAACACGCAATCTTATAGGTGCCGTATTATACATATTTTTAGTTTTACTTATCATCAAACCTTACAAGCGTCATTAGTGTGTAGCAGTGTTCCACATACTAATTCTAATTATTTCAACAAATCAGTTAACAGTTAGGGGTTACTTATGGAGAATGCTGAAGAAGTGCTTAAGGAAGAAACTGACAAGGAAACTGAAGAGGAAACACGTTTCTTCCATCCGGTTAAGTTATCTGAAACAGAGGAAACATTAGATGAAAATGAAATAGAAAAATCTAAGGTTAAAATTGAAACTAAACTGCAAGACCTTTTGAGAAGTATAAATGAGGAAACCCTTCAACTAAGCGAGTTTTTAATGGAAGAGCCTAAACTAATCAACGAATTATGCACATCCCTTAAGCAAATACTGAAAAAATTGAACATATCATTTAATTTGTCACCATCAAGTCTTCCGGTGAAACGTAAGGTTAAAAAAGTCATTCTTAACCAAGATGGACATCTTATATTTGTATATGAAAAAGAAGAGGTTGATTCAGCCTTTCTAGCTGAGTATCCTCCTGAAATAGTTATGGCTGTTTTATGGACTGTTATGCCTGAACTGGCTAAAGTTTTAACACTTTACAGAAAAAAGGTAAGTGTGAGGGTTAACTTCTTTGGAAGGGTTAAGAAAGAATTAAACGGTGTTGCTAAAGCTATGCTTGGAACAGAACAGCAGCCTGTTGAAAAAACCGAAGAACATATGGACGTGGTGAAGAGTTCGCTGGAAAATGAAGACAAGAACATTTAAAGCTCGGTGTTAAAACTTGGATTATCTCTCAACCGAGATCCGAACTTTTTATTCCCTAAAAGAGATCCGTGAAAGTGTTGAAGACGCAATAAATCAACATAAATCCTTACTTGACGATTACAGTCAATGGTTAGGAACGCTTCTTAGAAATCCAGAATCCTCAAAAAATCAAGAGTGGATGAAAAAAGCAGCTGAGCTGCAAAAAGCTTTGAAAGCTGGAGGAAGAAGAGGGAAAAAAGAGGAAAAAACTGCTGCACCGTCAACAGAATGGGTTCAATTTAAAGATTTAATGCTCAGTGCTGACGATTTCGGTGAAGCAGAAATACTTTTTGAAGCCATAGAAGATTTAAAAAACAAAATCGAAAAACTTCAAAAGGTTAAAGATTCTTTAGGCGACTTAGAAAGGTATGGACTGGGAAAAGAATTACTTTACGTAGCATACATTCATGATGGAGTTCTAGAAAAAATAGTGCTCCGCCCTAAGAAAAATGTGGAGGCAGCTGAAAAATTTGAGTTTGAAGCAGACTTTTCAATAACTAAACCTGTTCAAACCTAAACTTTTATTTTAGGAATCCCTAACAAAATTAGGAGGATTAATGCTAAGGAAAAATGTTTCAGGAAGATGTGAAGATTATCTGAGAGCAATTTACGAAATCTTCGAACAAAAGGGATACGTTCGTATAAGAGATGTTTCCAAAAAATTAGGAGTTAAACCTCCATCCGTCGTTGAAATGATGAAAAAACTAC
>PIYF01000051.1 GCA_003601875.1 Candidatus Bathyarchaeota archaeon
CTCCAGCGCTTACAACAACTATGTCAGCTTTTCTGTCAACCTTTAAACGGTAAACTTCATCCACAAACTTCACTCCATAATTGAATGCTTCTTCAAGGCTGCCTGCAAAAGCCTTGATAACTCTTCCTTCGCTGTTAGCTACAACATTCAAAATGAAATCAACATTCGCAAGCCTTGCAGTCTCAACCATAACTTCATGAATTGGATTTCCATTTAAAACACCCTTCTTAACCCTAGAATTAAGAAGTAATGCATGACTACGTTTTATAGTTTCCTCGCCGCAAACTCCAGGTAAAACAATTTTCCCATCGCCAGTGTATCCTGCATAGCAATGAAAGTTTATTCTGCCAAGTAAAATTTTAACATCGGCTTCGGTGAAGACACGGTTTAGATAAACGTTGATTCCATGGGTTTTACCAACGTTAACAAGTTTACTTTTCCTAGGATTATGAACAACAGTTTTCACTTTTCCAAGAAAATCTTCTTTTCCAGTCTTTAATGTTTCACATCCATAAATAACCGTTATATTTTCATCTTTGACGCCTACACTATTTAAATAATCGACGACCGACAAAACCATAACGTTTGTTAAATCAGCAGGCAAATGATTACCAATTACTATTGAAACTTTATGTTCAGGCTTAACGATTTCATCTAGGGTTTTAGAGCCGATAGGTTCTGTTAATGCCCTTTTAATTTCCCCTTTAATATCTTGAACAGCTTCATTTTTTTTAGGTTCAATTAAACCTAAGAAATTTCTTGTTGGAATATGGGCGCAAACCTCTGTTTTTCCATAAGGAAGCCAAGCGTCAACCATTCATTAACACTCCATGAAAGTTTTAACGTTTTGAAAAGCTTTTAAGTATGACGGAAAATCAAAGACCTTTTAAACTTATTCACACAATTTCTATTTTATGAGGTGAATGTATATGTCAATTGAAACGAGAACCCCTGGAAAAAATGAGGTTTTGTTCACATGGTTCAATAATTACTCTGGGGTAACGATAAAAACTCCTTCAAAAACGTTTGTTATAGACCCTGTGGATGTTAAACCACGGGAATTTAAAAACGTAGATGCCGTTTTAATCACTCATGAACATTATGACCATCTTGACCAGTCTACGGTTTCTGAAATACAAAAGATAACACAATGTGACGTGGTTGCTGATCCGACATCTTATAGTAGGCTTAAAAATGTTATTCCTTCCGATAAGCTTCGTGAAGTTCAACCCGGTTCAGAGGTTAAATTCGGGGAGGTTTCAGTAAAGGTTGAAAAAAGTAATCATCCACCAGCAGCCACACCGATCACTTATATAATAACAAGTGAAGACGGGGTCAAACTTTTCCATACAGCTGACAGTTTACCCTTTCCAGAGATGGCGGAAATTGCAAATAGAGAAAAATTAGATGTGGTTTTCTGCACTGTTGGAATAGCTCCTGGGGCTTCACCGGAAACGGGTTTTGAAATTGCAAGACTTACTAAACCAAAGGTTGCAGTTCCCTATCATTCAAGCTCATCCGCCGCGTTAAAAAGGTTCAGCGAACTTCTTAAGGAACAACTTTCAGAAGTCAGCTGTTTAATCCCTGAAATTGGAAAAATTTATCAAGTTACAAAGAGGACGTGAAAATTTGCCTAAGGAGGGGAAAAGCGGAGACTTCAAGGTTGAAATTTGCAAGGTGCTGAATAAAATAGGTGCCCTACAATTTGGAACGTTCAAACTTACCAGCGGGAAGATAAGTCCTTATTATATAGATTTAAGGGTGGTTCCAAGTTTTCCGGATGCTTTCAAAGAAATATGTGATTTTTACATTTCATTTATACAAGAAAATGTCGGGGTAAAAAATTTCGACAGAATAGCTGGAGTTCCAGTTGCTGGAATACCCTTTGCATCCATAATAGCCTACAACTTCGAGAAACCTTTCTTATACATTCGAAAAGGTGCACGGCTTCATGGAAGGCAAAGGAGAATAGAAGGAGTAATAACGCCTGGAGACCGTGTTCTCCTTGTGGATGATTTAGTGACGACGGGCTTATCCCTTAGGAACGCTGCTAAGGCTGTGACTGCTGAAGGAGGAATAGTAACAGATGCTGTAGTTCTTTTAGATAGGGAAGAGGGAGGTAAAGATAACCTTAAAAAAGACGGTGTTAAACTTCATGCAATGCTTAAGATAAGCGAGATAGCTAACCGGTTATATGAAATTGGCGCAATAGATAAGGAACAGTTGAAAACTATTTTGAGGCAAGTTAAAAAGAAGTGAGGTTACTCGTAGAATATTAGATTTTTGTCCTCTAAAATTTCATGAAGTTTATGGACAGCGTCATAAACGTCTTGCTCTCTCTTTGCCCCTGTGCAGACAAGTTTTCCACTTGCAAAGAGTAGTATAACCACTTTCGGTTCATTCATTCTATAAATTAATCCTGGAAATTGTTCAGGTTCATACATTGTTCTTTCAAGGGAGTAGGCAGCTTTTTCCAAGTCTATCATTCCACCTAAGCTAGCTGATGCAACAATGTTTTGAATTTTAAGTTCAGGCTTGCCAATTATAATTATTCCACCCTTTTTTAGCTCCTTAATCACTTTTAGAACAGCTCTTCTAGCCTCTTTCTCTGATTTAGCTCCAGTGCAAACCATCTTTCCAGAATTAAATATTAATGTTGCTGTTTTTGGACGTTTAAGTCTGAAAACCAATCCTGGAAACTGTTCTGGACGGTATTCAACTCCAGGATAACTTCTTACAACAGCGTTTAAATCAACCTTCTGGTTTAAAGTAGCTGAAGCCACAACATTTTCAATGTTTATTAAGGCTTTAACCTTCGGCATAACCGCTCACTTTCTATTAATGAGGTTTAAATAATTTATAAAGCATTGGGTTTTTCTGTCTTTTTCCTCCTCCAAAATCCATAGAATTGCCAAATGTTGACGGCTATGAGAGTTATAATTGAAAATTGAAACCATGAAAATGTTGGAATCCCAAGTCTTAAACTTCCATCAACCATCTGATCATTTATTGTGTATGTAAGAAAACCTTGAGAGAGAAGAGCTTCAACAACATGGTTATAACTATAATGGTTAAAGCTTTCATGGAACTGCAAATCAGCAAACATTCCATGGATAGCGGTTAATTGTGGTGGGTCTGCTCCAGGTTGCCAGAATGTTAGGTTTCCCCATAAACTGAAAACTGCAAAACTTATTATCAGAATGTTTAAAATGGCGAGATAAATTATTTTTAAATCTATCTTTTCAAGGATCTTTCTCTCTCTTTCCGGTTTTTCCTCCTTCTCTTCACTTCCTAATGGGAACATTAGAAAAATTATAATCAAAATAATTATGATAACAGTAAATATGTACCAGTTTCCATCTGAATGAATTAACAATGCAAGATTTCCTATGTAAGGGATCTTTGCAATTACCTTACCAACTAAGTATGTTTCAGGAAATTTTTCTTTAGCATCTGGAGGGTTATTGTCTCCGTGGGTTATAATCCAATATTCATTGTTTCTCAGCTCTTTTTTAACTGCTCTATGAACTATGAGTTTTCCGTCGGTTGGGCTTTTAAAAACAACGATGTCCCCGGTTTGATAGTGGGCATTTAAGTTTGCTGCATCTACTTTTTGAACAATTATTAAGTCACCTACTTTTAGAGTTGGCAACATGCTTGTAGAAGCTACTGCTAGGGCTGGATATTCTGTGCCTAGGACTGTTTGAACTCCAAACCATAAGCCGAAAACAACGATAACTATTAGGACGATTGTTATGATTGTTTTAAAGTATTCATTGTTCCAGAGCTTATGATTATTGTTTGCCAACCGCTACGCCTTCAATTTGCCACAGATTCTCTTGTATTAACTATACAATCTTTAAAACTTAACGCTTAAGATTGAAATAATAAAAAAGGGGAAGTTATTATTTTTAAGTGATTTCTATTCCCTCTGAACCTAACTTGGCTTTGCTTACAACCGCTCTGAACTTTTTTCCACATTTTGGACATTCAAACATGCCGAACACTGTCACCGTAATCCTCATTTTCTTATCCGGGAATGGGGCTACAAGCTCCCAAGTTTTATATGGTTTTTCAACTGGTGTTCCACATTTTGGACAAACTATGCGTCTCTGTTTTGTCTTTGTTTTCGGCATTTAGCACTCCACATTGAAATTTCTAAATTTTCTTTTTACTTAAGACAACACGGAAGGGTTTCTTACATTTAGGGCAATCAAAAAGTCCTATTTCAAGTTGCATTCTCTTTCCGTTTCTATCTGGGCGTCCAGCCATTTTCCATGTTTTTCTAGGTGTTTTAACTTCTGTTCCACATCTTGGACATTTAGCCATTTATTTCCTCTCCAATATGTTGGATATCCATGGTTTTCTGATGATGATGAATAAAAAATTTTCCGTCTATTAAAATTTTGAAGCGAATTCCAAAATACTTTTACCTTGGATTTTCAGCTATTCCTTTGGCGTTGAGGCTTAAAAGGCTTGAAGAACATTCAAAGAAACTCTTTTCAATTACTAGTTAAACCCGTTAGAAGGCTGATTGAGAAGAGGGGATTCTCTAAACCAACTGAACCTCAGGAAAAGGCTATACCGAAAATTCTTGAGGGTAAAAATGTTCTTTTAATTTCTCCAACAGCCACTGGAAAAACAGAAGCAGCTTTTCTACCAGTCTTAAGCATGCTTCTTGAATCTCCGGAAAGGGTTCCAGGTATAAAAGTTTTGTATATTACACCTTTAAGGGCTTTAAACAGGGATATGCTTGAAAGGCTTCAATGGTGGTGTAATAATTTAGACATTAAATTGGCTGTTAGACATGGAGACACTGAAACTAAGGAACGTTCAAGACAGGCTAGAAGTCCGCCTGATATTTTAATAACAACTCCTGAAACTTTACAGGCTATACTGCCAGGCTGGATAATGCGTAGACATCTTCAACAAGTGCGTTGGGTTATAGTTGATGAAGTCCACGAGATGGCTGACAGTAAAAGAGGAAGTCAGCTTTCCCTGGCTTTGGAAAGGCTTAGATGGGTTGTAGGAAGAGATTTTCAAATAATAGGTTTATCCGCAACAATTGGAACCCCAGAAAAGGTTGCTCAATTTCTAGTTGGAAACGGAAGGAAAGTTGAAATAGTGCATGTTCCGGTTGGAAGAACAATGAAGTTGAAAATAGTTTTTCCGAAACCTACAAGTGAAGATTTTAAACTTTCATCACAGCTTTACACTCATCCAGAGGTTGCTGCAAGACTTAGAATAATACGTGAATACATAAGTAAACGTAAATCCGTCCTGTTATTTACAAACACAAGGGCAATATCAGAGGTTTTAGCCAGCAGATTCAAGGTTTGGGACATAGACTTTCCAGTCTCAATTCATCACGGCTCATTAGCTAAGCCCTCCAGAATAGCCGCTGAAAGAGGGTTAAAAAACGGTGAGTTAAAGGGACTCGTCTGCACAAGCTCCCTTGAACTAGGTATAGACGTTGGAAGAATAGACCTTGTCATTCAATATATGAGTCCGAGACAAGTTACAAGGCTAATACAACGTGTCGGTAGAAGCGGTCACAGAATAGGACGAATAGCTGAAGGGATAATAATAACTATGGATTCAGATGACACCCTTGAGGCTTTAGCAATAGCGAAAAAGGCTTTAAGGGAAGATCTTGAACCAGTTAAGATACCATACAAGCCTTATGATGCTTTAGCACATCAGATAGCCGGTTTATTCCTTAAGAGAAGACGGTGGGAGTTCACCGAAATTCTGGAAATATTTAGAAATGCTTATCCATACAGAGATTTAACAATGGAAGATGTTGAAAAGATTTTGAGGTATATGCATGACAGGTTTCCACGTTTGGCATGGGTTTCCTTTGAGGATGAGGTAGCCTTAAAACCTCGAAGAACAAAAGCACTTTTTGAATATTACTTTGGAAACCTTTCAATGATTCCTGAGGAGAAACAATATCTAGTTGTAGATGAATCTGCAAATTCAGCTATCGGAATTCTTGATGAAGCATTCATGGCTGAATATGGAAAGCCCGGAATAAAATTTATCATAAGGGGCAGCCCCTGGAAAATTCTCCACATCTCAGGGGAAAAAGTGTTTGTTAAACCAGTTAATGATCCCGCTGGAGCTATACCAAGTTGGATGGATAGGGGAGGAAATACCTGTTCCATTTGAGGTTGCACAGGAAGTTGGACGTATAAGGGATATTGTTGAAGAAAGACTTAAACAAGGCTTTCCACCGGAGAAAATAGCGGAAGAACTTAGTGAGGAATATCCTTCTGATAAAGAAACAATTCTTCGTGCTTTAAATGAGACAATAGAACATGTTAAATCTGGTTTTCCAACTCCTACTGATAAACGAATAATAATCGAAGACTGGGAAGATTTCGTTATAATCCATGCAAACTTCGGCTCCCTTACGAATAGAGCTTTAGCTCAACTTATTGGAGAATTCCTCTCAGAAAAAATAGGTTACAGCGTTGTAATTCAACATGACCCATATAGAATATTCGTTCAAACGATGGGAGCGGTAAACTCCGATCAAATAGTTGCATTGTTCAATGAGATGAGGATGATGTCAGATCAGTCTGTGAAGGATGCTTTAACAAGAGCAACTGTGAAAACTGGAATATTTAAAAGACGGATGATTCATGTTGCGAGACGGTTCGGAGCTTTGAAAAAATGGGTTGACTTCAGCAATGTAAGTCTTCAACGGCTGATAAAAAGTTTTGAAGGCACCCCAATATTTGAGGAAGCGTTGAAAGAAGTTTTCACAAAGGATTTAGATTTAGAGAAGCTTCTTTACGTTTTGAAAAAGCTTCGAGAGGGAGAAATTTATGTGGAGAAAATTGAAACTGACGGGATGGCGACGCCTATTGCCCGTGTTGGAATTGAAAGGGTAAGCATGAAAACAGATTTGATTCCGCCTGAAAGAATGAGGGCTGTTCTTATTGAATCTGCAAAGGCAAGGCTGTTAAATGAAACATGTGTTTTTGTTTGCACAAACTGTTGGGATTACATTGAAATGTTAAGAGCTAAAGATTTACCAGATAAACCTGAATGTCCAAAATGTGGTTCAAACGCCTTAGGAGTTTTAAAGGTTGAAGAGGAAAAAGTTCTTCCATTAGTAGAGAAAAAAGGTGAAAAATTAACTAAAAGTGAAGAGAAAATTAAAAAGCGAGCTTTGCAGTCTGCCCGTTTGATAGCTAAATACGGAAAGCCTGCAGTTGTAGCTTTATGTGCCAGGAAGGTTCACCCGTCAGAGGTGGAGGAGGTTCTCCAAAAAGAACATAGGCTTACGGATCGATTTTATGAACTTGTCCTTGAAGCTGAACGTAAAGCTTTAAGCAAAAGGTTTTGGTAGGGATAACAACTCTTAAATTGGCAGTTATCCATTCTGAATAACAATCTCAAGAGGAGTGAAAAATGGAGATAAGTAGGAAGAAACTGCGGGAGCAAGTGTTAAAACAGTTTAAATATGTAAGGACTTGTGTTCTTGCAAGGGAGCTATGTCTTCTTATTCGAACAAATAGGGCGGTTTTAGAACCTAAAGATGTTCATGACATGTGTCTTTTCGTTTCAAATTTATGTAGAGAATGGGGATGTAAGGAACCAAGTGAACTATGCAGAAAAGCAGCCGAAGCCGTTTTAACTGATGAAAATAAATATTTGGAACTTTGTAAGCAAAGTTGCATCAAATGTGGGGAAGCGAGGAGACCGACAGCACCGAAAAGAGAGACCTATGTTGCTTAAAACGTGGAAAAACTTTAAAGAGATGGATTATTCGTTAAGCATACTGTGAAGTACAGTTTAGGAGCGGTGTGAATGTTTATAGCACCTTACGTTCCAAGCCCTCTTCCAGTTGTCCGAGAAATGCTTAAACTTGCTGAACTTAAACCCGGCGAAGTCTTCTACGATTTGGGAGCTGGAGACGGTAGAACAGTGATAATGGCGGCGAAGGATTTTGGTGCAAGAGCTATTGGAGTTGAACTTAGAGAAGATTTAGTGAAAAGAGCCCTTAACAGCGTTTATGAATTAGGTCTCCAAAATAAAGTAACAATTGTTAATGAAGACATGTTTAAGGTGGACATATCTCAAGCAGACGTTGTCTTCTTATATTTAACAACAAGTGCAAATGAGAAGATAAAGCCTAAACTTGAATCAGAACTTAAACTTGGAGTCCGTGTAGTTTCTCATGATTACGAAATTGTAGGGTGGAAACCCGTTAAAGTTGAAAACTTCTGCGAGAATCCAAAACTTGGATATCCATCTCACACATTATACCTTTACAAAAAGGTTTAGTGAAAATTTGACTCCAAAAACATTTAAGTTTCCTTTTAGAGTTGCTTGGGTGGATACGGATGCAGCTCAAGTTGTCCACTTCTCCAATTACTTTAAATTTTTCGAAAAAATAGAAGAGGAATTTTACAGACATTTAGGGTTCAACTTCAACTATTTTGTGGAAAGAGGTATGTGGCTTCCAAGAGTTGAAGCCTTCTGTCAATATAAGAAACCAGCAAAATTCAACGACCTGCTAGAGGGTGAACTTATAGTGGAGGAATTAAGGGAAAAATCTGTAAAATACCATTTTAAAATTTTTAACAAGGAAACAGCAACGCTTATAGCTGAAGGCTACGTGGTTGCAGTAACAGCTGACAAAAACACTGGAAGGGCTGTTCAAATCCCCAAATATTTTCTAGAAAAACTTAAACCGTATTGTAAACGTTTATAAACAAATTGTTCTGTTCAAAAACAACGATCAAAATTGCTGTTCGTTCCGTGGCAGCGAATTTCAAATTGGAGATGCATGGCTTGCGGTTTATGTTGCAAAGCCTACAGTGTAGTGTTAAGTTTCCCTGAATGGCTTAACATAACTAAAAATTTTGGAATCGATAAGACAACATCAACTTTGAACAAGCTGCTTTTAAAAAGGAGAAGTGATGGCTCATGCATTTTTCTCTATAAAGTGTCAAACA
>PIYF01000052.1 GCA_003601875.1 Candidatus Bathyarchaeota archaeon
TTCCCGCTTCACACGTGGCTTCCAGATGCTCACCCAGCGGCTCCAAGCTCAATAAGCGCTTTGCTTTCTGGAATTGTGATAAAAGCTGGAGTGTACGGAATCATTCGAACTTTATTCATGATTTTTATTCCGTCACAATTTTCTTGGCAGGTAACTCTTGCAGTTTTCGCCGCCTTAACTATGACTTACGGGAATATCGCAGCTTTACTTCAGAAGGACATTAAAAGACTTTTAGCTTACAGCAGCATAGCTCAAATGGGTTATATCCTCTTCGCAATTTCTACAGCCACAAGTTACGGGTTAACCGCCGGATTGATGCATACACTTAATCACGCCTTAATGAAGGGATTACTCTTCCTATGCGCAGGGGCTTTCATTTATAGAGCAGGAACTAGAAACCTTGATGAATTAAAGGGAATTGGTCACAAGATGCCATTAACCGCCACTATATTTACAATTGCAGCATTATCAATTTCTGGGATTCCTCCGTTAAATGGTTTCGTAAGTGAATTCATGATTGTTTACGCTGGTGTTAATGCAGGAATGCTGATCTTCACAGTTATTATGTTAATTAACATATTACTTGGATTCGCTTATTATCTTCGTTTAATAAAAATAATTATCTGGTCAACTCCCTCTGAAAATCTTAACAAGATAAAAAGAGCGCCAATTCTGATGCTTATTCCTATGACGTTAATAGCTTTGTCATGTATAATAATTGGACTATATCCTGCACCATTCATTGAAATGGCAAGTAAAGCAGCTCAAGCAGTAATTTAGCAATAATACGGCTAAATTACGTTAGTTAAGTTTAAATCTTCCTCTAACATGTCAAAATAGTCTCGAAGGCTTTCAAAATGGTTTCAATGCACGGTTTCAAACAGAAAGTGCAGATACCTAAACACGCCAAAAGATGGCTGTTTCTAGACTTGTTAGGCTCAATTGCAGGGGTTGCTGGAGGTCTTGGAGCCATAGTTTTCAGGAAAATGATAGAACTTAACCATTGGCTTTTCTTTAACCTTTTATTGCCAAACATTTCTTTTTACGCTTACGGTTTTAACTGGGCTTATATCATTCTTCCAGCCTTAGGCGGATTAATAATAGGTCCAATAATCATGAAGTTTGCTCCTGAAACCAAGGGGCATGGTGTTCCAGAGGTTATGGAAGCTGTAGCCTTAAAAGGCGGTAGAATAAGGAAACGTGTAGCATTCCTGAAAGTCCTTGTCTCTTCAGTTACAATAGGTTCTGGAGGAAGCGCAGGAAGAGAAGGACCAATAGCCCAAATTGGAGCATCAATAGGTTCCTTTCTTGGAGAAATATTCAAACTTGACTCCCATGATATACGTCTCCTCGTTGTATGTGGACTTTCAGCTGGAATAGCCGGAACATTTAACGCTCCATTAGGTGGAGCCCTCTTCGGAATGGAAGTTCTCTATCGTGGAATAGGCTTATTTAACGCTGTCCCAGTAATTTTTGCATCTGTAATTGGAGCGGCAATAGTTTCAGCCTATTTTGGAACAGGTAAAGTTTCATTTCAAACTTCAACAAACTTAACCTTCACAAACCCAACAGAACTAGTTTGGTATTTAATCCTCGGTTTAATCTTCGGGTTAATATCCGTTTTTTGGGTTAAACTTTTTTATGCGATAGAAGACGGCTTTGCAAAAATCGGAATCCATGACAGATATAAACTTGCGATAGGAGGAGCAGTTGCAGGTTTCATAGGAATATTCTATTCAACCTATGGAATACTGGGCGTTGGATATGAAGGAATAAATCAAGCATTAGCCGGGAACTTCGCCATAACTCTCCTCTTAACTCTTGGAATATTGAAAATGATTGCAACAGCATGCACAATTGGTTCTGGTGGAAGCGGAGGAATATTTGCTCCAAGCCTCTACATAGGGGCGATGTTCGGTGGAGCCTTAGGCTTAATCTTCCAGCTTATTGCTCCAGGAATGATTTCACATCCAGCCACTTATTCTCTAGCTGGGATGGCCGCCCTCTTCGCTGGTGCAGCTCAAGCTCCCCTAAACGTTATAATAATGATTCCTGAAATGTCAAATGATTATTCTCTTCTCCCTCCAATAATGGTTTCATCTGTTGCAAGCTTCATTGTAGCCTGGCTCTTCATGCATGGCTCCTCCATCTACACTCTTAAACTTGAACGTCGCGGAGTAAAATTAAGAATGGGGAGAACTTTCATTCTTGAACGGGTAAAGGTTGAAGAAGTTATGACTAAAAAAGTGATTTCTGTAAGAGCTGACATGCCTCTCTCAGCTCTAGAACTTTTAATAGAAGAGTCAGATCACCACGGTTTCCCAGTTACAGAGGAAGATAAACTTTTAGGAATAGTAACTTTTGACGACTTAACGAAGATTCCGATGGATAAGAGGGCTGAAACCAAAGTGAAGGATATTCTCAGTAAAAGTTTAACTGTAACCTATCCAGATGAATCTGTTCAAACAGCACTGGATAAAATGTACGCTAAAAAAGTTGGTAGACTACCAGTTGTGGATAGAAAAGCTCCTTCACGTTTGGTTGGAATAATAACTCGTTCAGACATCGTCCGCGCTTACCAAATTGCAACTTCAAGAATATTAGAATAAGTTTATGCAGAAACTTTAGTTTCAGGTTCAGAAACGAAAATCCAGAATAATAGCGCCGTTAAGACTCCAAGGGAAGCTGTTATCCAAAAGGGTATCACTATTCCATTAATTATTATGCCTAACACGTTAAACTCTGCGGTTGCCACTATAGCACATAAATATCCACCAATTAATGCTCCTGCAGCAACTCCAGAATTGAAAAATGTTTGTTGAAACCCAAAAATTGTTCCCCTAATATTCGAAGGAGTTAAATCTGCCTGTAAAACACGCATTAAAGGCATCCCCATACCAAAGGAAAGAGTTGTAAGTGAATAGAGAAAAGTTAAGGTCCACAAATCCTTTATAAATGGAATTATGAAGAAAACCGGCCTGGATAGAATGTAGCTGGCTAAAATAAGGTTTTTCCGTTTCTTAAGTTTGTCGCTTAAATTACCTGCAAGCAAGGATGATGCAATAGCTGCAACTCCGCTTATACTGTATAACAAGCCTAATCCAGCAGGATCCTTAACAACTTCTTGAATAATGTAAACTATTGCTGAAGTGTTCACGATTCCCATTCCAAAACCATTTATTATACCGTTCACGTAAATAGTGTAGATGCTCTTTCTAACCTTCCAGCTTAAACCGTCTAAAGCTTTTCTTATTCCACTTCCGCTGAAAACAACCTTTCTATTAGATTTTTCACTCTGAGATTTTCTACTCTTAGGTAGAAGCAGCGATGAAAACATGGCTATTAAACTTATAAAAGCCAAGAAAATGAAGGGTGTTCTTAAAGCAATTAAAAGTTCTGGATTAATGGTGGAAGCTATGTAAAGCTTGTAAACTCCAACCCCTATTGAAGGACCAAATATTCCAGCAAAATTCATTAGGGAAACGTAAATTGTCATGGCTCTACCGCGTTCAAATTTGTCTACAAGTTCTGTTAATAAGGCCTCGGCAACAGGCCAAACCATGGCTGAGGCTACGCCTTGAAGAACTCTGACGAGGATTAGTATGGGGATATTAGGGCTGAATATGAAACCTACAGCTGTTAAAAAATATAGGATTAAACCTAAAACTATTATGCGTTTTCTTCCTATTAAATCGCTTAAATAACCTGTGAAAGCAGCTGTAGGCGCCCTTGAAATCATAAAAGCAGCCATTAAAGCGCCGAATTCAAACGAAGCCTTATAAGCCTCCAAAGTGCCGGTAAGTTGTTCAGGTATCTCTGTGAGAACTCCTTTTAAAGCTAAGACCAGATAGGGAAAGGCAGGAGATGTGCAGGAAAAACCGAGATTTACAAAGAACGATATTGCAAATATTACAGTAACGTATCTGTTTAGAAATTTTGGTATTCTCACCCTTTTCAACCCTCATTTAGGAGAGAAATTAAACAGGATGGAGAAAGATATAAGGCTTAATAATAAGGTTAAAAAGTTATGGCTGTTCAAAAGTTTAAGCGAACAAGAAAAATGGCTTTAACTGAGGGGATACTTGCCGGTGTATTTTTTGGAACAGCAGCAATTTTCATCAGGTTTCTAGGCAGCGTTGACATCTTTTCAATTGCCATTTGGCGTTTAATAATAGCATCTGCGGCTTTAGCATCAATTCTATTGTTTTTGGAAAAGTCTTTCAGCTTTAAACTTATGAGAGAAAATTTTAGGGATTTACTAATTTTAGGCTTCCTTTTAGGATTACATTTTATATTTTTCACATCTTCTGTTAAGGATACAACAATTTTGAATGCAACAGTTCTCGTTAACACTACACCAATATTTTCAATGATTGTTTCAACTTTCATTTTTAACGTTAAACCGTCTCGTTTAGCCCTCGCCGGCTTAACGTTATCTTTTATAGGTGTCTGTTTGATTACTTTTGCAGAAACTACACCAACAGGTTTTTCCATACATTTGAAAGGTGATGTGGAAGCAGTTTTAGCTGCTATTGTTGAATCTTTTTACCTTAATTTTGGAAGGAAAACACGGGGTCGTATGCCTATTCTTCCAGCTATGCTTCCAATTTATGTTTTAGCTGCATTAATTATAGGTGTTATAGCTGTTCCAGCCGGTCACGTTCCAATTGTCCCATCAACAATTAATCTTATTCTCCCTATGTTTTGTTTAGGTTTACTACCAACAGCTTTAGCACACACCCTTTATTTTTCATCTCTTTCAAACCTTAAATCTTTTGAAACAGCCACTTTAGCATTGCTTGAACCTATAATAGCAACCAGTTTAGGTGCAATAATATTCTTTGAAGTGCCGGCTCCGTTGTTTATTTTAGGAGCCTTTCTTGTTCTTTCCGGAATAATTTTTGTTACTAAAAAGGATTAAACGTTTAAATGGTTGATTTTGACTAAAATGAAGCTAACATTTTGGAATTTAAACTTAAAGTTATTACTGAACTTGTGGGAATTTCAGTTTCCCATTAAAAACATGACAAATAAAAGATTCTTGTGACCGCACCATTAACATTATGCCGTTTGACAAAAAACTTATCTTGTTAATCGCTGATTTAAGATGATATGAAAGAATGCCTAAGATTTTTAATTCCAACGTATAGACCTGGAGGATTAGATGCCAAGATTTTCCCTCACTGGAAGGATGCACCGCTTTTCACCGAGGTTTGTTTCGACGAGATTGGAATAAGAGAGTTTAACACTTTTGAGCTTAAGTCAGACACTTTGATAATAGAAATCGTAAAGAAAAGAAGGATAAAAGGAGCCGTAGCTCTTTCTCTGAGTATTAGGGCGATAGAGCTGCTGAACAAGAATGGAGTCACAGTCTTCACGGGAAATGTGAAAACGGTTCGAGATGCTATACAAAAATATCTGAAGAAAGAACTATACATTGTAAAACTCGCCAAGATCAGTCAAGTTGAAGCTGAATGATTTATGCAAGAGAATTGTTCTACTGTTATCAACGCGTACTCTTTACTTTTGTACATCAACTGGAAGAAATTATTTTAGAGAAGAACTTAAGTTTCCTTTTCGCTGTTGACTCTCTATTACTCTTTTCCTTATCAACCATAGACCAAAGTTAATTAGGTCTTCTCTCTTTATGTGGATGGAACATTAGCGCCGGAGATAGGTTCAAACCCGCGTTTAAATCCTTGTTTTTTGCACAAGACCTGGAAATCCAGTTAAAAATTCATTTTGAGGGGCTGGGAGTAGGTTTACATCTTGGTTTAAATTCTCGTAAATTCTTCTTCATATACTAAGAATCCCGTTTGAAGAATCATTCTAAACGTAGGGAGACTCGAACCCTACACTGTGGAATATTTCCCACATATCCTATTTTCATGTGTGGTTTTGAAAAATACGTATAATAGCATGCAGAAATCTGAAGCTATGCTTGCCTTAAACGAAGCTGGTAAGTGACTAATGCTAATTTTTTCCTCCATGGAGCTTCTATGGTTACTTTTTCTGTAGCAGCTGTCTTAA
>PIYF01000053.1 GCA_003601875.1 Candidatus Bathyarchaeota archaeon
AGGCTAAGCATTCGAAAAAATGAAGAGTTTTTCTATAATATAGTTGAAAACTCCCATGAAGGCATAGTTATAATTAATGATAAATTCAGGTTTATGTATGTAAACCGGAAAGTTAGCCAAATACTTGGTTATCCAAAGGATGAACTTATAGGACAAGATTTCAGAAAATTTCTTGACAAGGAAAACAGAGGAATAGTTGAAAATTTTTACTTACTAAGACAAAGAGGGAAAGAAGCACCTGAAGCTTATAAAATCAAGATTGTTCGAAAAGATGGAGAAAAAAGAGACGTTGAAGTGAGAGCTACTGTTATTAGAGATTGTGAAGGAAAACCTAAGACTATAGGACATTTACTTGACATAACTGAGCATAAACGTTTAGAAGGAAAACTATCAGCCCTAAATATTCATGGACAAAAACTGAACATGGCTGAAAACATAAAAGAAATTTACAAGTTAACCTTGGACATTATGGAGAAAACTTTAGGATTTAGATATGCTTCAATTCTCATGGTGAAAGGAAAAAATCTTCAAGTAGAAGCTTACCGTGGACACATCACACCCACACTTATTCTTCCATTAGACGGGGAAAGAGGGGTAACTGTTAAAGCAGCAAAAACTGGTAAACCAATTATAATATCTGACATAAGGAAAGAGAAATCCTATGTTATAGGAAAACCTGGAATGCTTTCTGAACTAGCCGTTCCAATTAAAATTGGAAAGGAAGTTTTAGGCGTACTAAACGTTGAAACTGATAGGCTTAACGCTTTTAATCAAGATGACTTAAAACTTCTTGAAATATTAGCTTCTCACGTGGCAATTGCAATATTGAACTTTAGAAGAAAGAATGAATTAAGGGAAATTTCTGAAAAATTAGCAAACTTAATGAAATGCTCCACAAAAATTATGCATATCCGAAACATGCATACAAGACTAAAGACTATAGCAGAGGCTATTCGAAAATTTGGGTGGAGAAGAGTTGTAATTTCATTAAGAGATGAAAACTTGGAAATAACGGATCAGGTTACATCAGGCCTCACAGAAGATGAAGTTAAATTGTTGTGGGAGCGAAGAGCCCCTGGTCATGTGTGGCGTGAACGGTTAGGTCCAAAGTTTGAAAAATTCAGGATAGGAGAATTTTACTATCTTCCATGGCGAGACCCATGGGTTAGAGAACACGTCCACGGAGTTCCACCTGATGTTCCATTAGAAAAAGCAACAACCTATTGGGGTGTTCCCAGCAAGCTCTCTCCAGAGGAGATGGTTGATTGGCATCCTCAAGACATGATTTATGCTCCCCTTCGAACACCAGAAGGAAAAATAGTTGGCATATTAAGTATGGATGATCCTGTGGATGGTAGGAGACCGACAAAGGAGAAGCTTGCACCTTTAGAGCTTTTCCTTCATCAAGCAGCAATAACAATTGAAAATGCTAAGCTTATAAACGATTTGAAAACTGCAAGGAAACAACTTGAAACTTATGCGAAAGAGCTTGAACTTAAGGTTAAGGAGAGAACTCGACAGTTAGAAGAATCCCATAAAAAGCTTTTGAAAGCGCAGAGGTTAGCAGTCATAGGTGAATTAGCAGGCATGATTGGACATGACCTACGCAATCCCTTAACAAGCATATCAGGAGCAGTATACTATTTGAAAAAGAAGCTAAGTTCACAGCTTAATGACGAGTTAGGAGAAATGATTGAACTTATAGAAAAAAATATTGCATATTCTAACAAAATTATAAACGATCTTTTAGATTATTCAAGAGAAGTTGTTCTTGAACCTTCCTTAACAACTCCAAGTAAACTTATAAAAGAATCCCTTTCCATGGTGAAAATCCCTGAAAATATACAAGTTTTGAACCTAACGGAAAATAAGCCTAAAATGCAGGTTGATGTAGGTAAAATAAAAAGAGTTTTTTCAAACATTATCAAGAACGCTGTTGACGCTATGCCTGAAGGTGGAAAACTCATAATAAAAAGCTTAAAAACCAACGATAACGTCAAGTTTACTTTTACAGACACAGGAATAGGTATGTCAAAGGAAACATTAAGCAAACTTTGGACCCCTCTCTTCACAACCAAACCGAAAGGAATGGGGTTTGGCTTACCAATCTGTAAAAGGTTTGTGGAAGCCCATGAAGGCTCTATAACCGTGAAAAGCACTCTAAATAAGGGAACAACATTCACGGTTACTCTTCCAATAAAACTTAAAAAAGGAGGTGAAAAAATATGGGTGAAAAATCCAGAATCCTCATTGTTGACGACGACGAAAACATAAGGAAAGTGTTAACAAAAATTTTAGAGGATGAAGGATACCTAGTGGAGGCTGTTGGCACAGCAAAAGAAGCCATAAGAATAACGAAAAAGAAATTCTACAATTTAGCCTTAATAGACATTCGACTGCCAGACATGGAGGGCGTCAAACTTTTAACAAAAATCAAAGACACAGTTCCAAAAATGCGGAAAATAATTATCACAGGTTATCCGACCCTAAACAACGCCATAGAAGCAGTGAACAAAGGTGCAGACGCCTACATCTTGAAACCTTTCAACTTGGACGACGTATTAAAAATAATAAGTGAACAACTGAAAAAACAGAAAGAAGAAAAGAAATACAGTCAAGAAAAAGTTGCAGAATTCATTGAAGCCAGAGTTAAAGAAATAGAATCGGAAAAAATTTCAGTTCAAAATAAGGAATAAACAGTTTAATCAATCAAATTTCCCAATTCTTTAAATATTTTCTATAAATCATTAGGTAGATTCAATAGTTTTATTAGATTAATGTTTGTATAAGGTTTAAAAGAGGGTGCAAAATGAAATGGGTTACACGGGAATTTGTTCATGTTGATAGAACAGCTTGTCCATGGCTTATTAAAAAATTTATCGACCCAGAGGCAGAATTTATTTTCGTGCCAACCGAGAAAATTGAAGAAGTTGCAAAAAATCAGGGAGCAATACCATTTGACGCTCCAGGAGTTAAGCTTGGCCATCATAATGGGAAATGTAGTTTTGAAACCATAATAGAAGAGTATAAACTTGAAGATCCAGTGCTCCATGAACTCGCAAAAATCGTTCATTCAGCAGACACTCGTGATAAAGAGTTGGCTCCTGAAGGGATAGGATTGGATGCAATAATGACTGGAGCCAGATTCAATGCGAAAGACGATTTTGAAGCAGTGGAAAAAGCAGTTTATGTTTATGATGCCCTCTACAGCTACTGTAAATATAAGCTGCTTCGTGAAAAATATAAGAATGAACTTGAAAAGATGAATAGAAAACAGCAAAGAGAATTTTTAATAAAGAAAATGCAGGAAAAACTTGAATAGGCATTCCTAAAAGTTAAGCAGCGGGAATCTACACTGATAAATTCACAGAAAAATATTAGAAACGCTATTTTTTGGGCAGTCTGCCTAATGGGAGCACTTGCAATTCTAAGCTCCACCATGTCAAAAAATCCTGTCCTACCAATATTCGCTGAAAGCCTCCAAACCCCAGAGGGCTTTTGGACGGGGTTCGTCGCCGTTGCCTCCACAATCCCGGGAATACTAATTAGTTTACCTGCTGGTTCTCTATCAGATATTCTTGGAAGAAGAAAAGTTCTATTGGTTTCCAGTTTTATCTTCGCTTCAGCACCATTTCTTTATCTTTTAATAAACTCTTGGTGGCAACTCATCCTAGTACGCTTTTATCATGGATTCGCAACAGGAATGTTCGTTCCAGTTGCAGAAGCACTCATAGCCGAAACCTTTCCAACTAAGAGAGGTGAAAGAATATCACTTTTCTCTTCCATTACAATAATTGGAAGAACAATAGCACCAATCCTTGGAGGCTTCATCTTATTCGCAACAAACAACAATTTTCACAGCTTATACTTAGCTGTGGGAGCCGCTGGAGTAACAGCCTTCATCACAGCCTTACCATTCTTAAAAAGAAAAAATGTTGAAAATAAAAAATTTAAGGAAAAGGCAACTGTTCTAAGAGATGTACTTAAAGGATGGAAAAAAATCGCTGAAACTCCAGGTGTTCTAACTGTTGGTTTTGTTGAAGCCAGCCAATATTATACTTATGGTTCTGTGGAATTCTTTCTTGTCAAATACATGGAGAACGTTGCCAATTTAAACTCTTTTTTGCAGGGAATTATTATGGCATGCATTCTCATCGCAGTTACAATTTCAAAACCTTACTTTGGCAGAGTATCTGACAGAATTGGAAGGAAAATTCCAATAATTACTGGATGTATAATTAGCGGTGTTCCATTAGCCTTTATTCCTTTCTCCACAGAATTTTCAGTTTTACTTTTGATAGCGATACTTTATGGTTTAGGCTTCTCCTTAGTGACTTCCTCAACACCAGCCCTAGCAAGTGAACTTGTACCGATAAAGGTTGTAGGTGCAGCCATTGGTTTTTTAAGCACCATTATGGATGTGGGGCAAACCCTTGGACCAATAATTTGCAGTTTCATATTGATTACAATTTTAGGTTATAAAGGATTATTCTTCTCCTTAACCATCGTACTATTATCCTCATGCATCTTATTCCTAAAATCTCTAAAACACAATTAAACGTAAACAAATTTATAGAGAATTAAAAGCCTTCGAGTTTAAACGGCTTAAATTTTCCAGCTTTTCAATTTACAACTTTATATCTCACCATTTCTCGTTACATGTCTAATTACGTTTTCTAACATGTCAAAAACTACATGAAAGACGGATTTGAATTTCCTGGAGGGTACTCAATTTTGTATATTTCTGACATGCCACATCAATTTATTTTAATTCTATTCGTGGAAAGGTTAGATATATACCCTATATATAGTGTTTATAAGTTAGTTTGATACACTATATAGTGATTAAAATGAAATGTCCATACTGCGGTTCAGAGAACATCAAAACTCTTGAAACTAGGGATTCGCCAAACAATGTTATTAGGAGACGTAAGGAATGTCTTAACTGTGGTAGAAGATTTACAACTTATGAATACATAGAAACTGTTGAGCTTATGGTGAAAAAGAAGGATGGTAGAATTGAACGTTTTGACCTAAACAAGATTGTTAGAGGTTTACAGAAGGCTTGTGAGAAAAGACCCATAACAATGGAGCAGATTAACGATTTAGCTGAACATGTTAGATATGATTTAATGATGAAAGGCAAGGATGAAGTTTCATCCAAAGAAATTGGAGATTTGGTTATGAAATATTTGAAAAATCTTGACCGTATAGCCTACATACGTTTTGCTTCCGTTTATAAGGAGTTTAAGGAACCTGAAGATTTTCAACGTGCCATTCAAGAGGTGAGAAGATGAAGTATGTTAGAAAACGTGATGGAAGATTAGAACCATTCAATCAGGAAAGAATAACAAACGCCATTTGGAAAGCTGCAAAAGCTGTTGGAGGAAGAGACCGTGAATTAGCCAAAAAACTAAGCGATCAAGTTGTAGCTATGCTTAAGGAAAGATTCGGTGAGGATGGAGTTCCAACAGTTGAGGAAATTCAAGACGTTGTCGAAAAAGTTTTGATAGAAAATGGACATGCAAGAACAGCAAAAGCATATATTTTATACAGAAAACAGCATCAAGACATTAGAGAGTTAGCTGCACTATTAAGTTCAGCAGACCTTGTAGATCAATATTTGGACATTCAAGATTGGCGTGTAAGAGAAAACTCAAACATGAGCTATTCTCTTCAAGGATTAAACAATTACTTATCATCCACCGTAATAGCGAAATATTGGATAACAAGAATTTATCCACCAAAAATAGCTGACGCCCACTTTTCAGGAGACCTACACATACATGACTTAGGAGTTTTAGGGCCGTACTGCGTAGGCTGGGATTTAAGAGATCTACTACTCATGGGATTTGGTGGAGTTAGAGGAAAAATTGAAAGTACACCGGCAAAACATTTTAGAACAGCCTTAGGTCAAGTTGTCAACTTCTTC
>PIYF01000054.1 GCA_003601875.1 Candidatus Bathyarchaeota archaeon
CACTATTATTCCTTCTGTGTCAACACCTTCTCTTCTAAAATCTTCTAAAAGTAATTCGCCTTCCCTGTCCTTCGCTACTTTTCCTATAAAGCCAACTTTACAGCCCAATCTTGCCAAGCCTACAATCGTGTTTGCAGCTGAGCCGCCGCATGTCTCTTCAAAACCTTTTATGAAAGATTCTTCTTCAGCCATGGCTATTTTGTTAACTCTATAAAGCTTGTCAATGTTTAAAGCTCCGAAACCTACGACATCAAATTTTTTCATGGGAACAGCTCACGTAAATAAATTTTGTATTTGCCAAGTTTTCCGCCATAGTTTCCAGCTGAAACTTTTGTTACGTCTTTAACTGTTAAAGCGGCTTCTATTCCAACTTTCATAGCTTTTTTAACAGCTTCCATTGAAATTCCATTGATAACTATTTCTGGAATATAACTTATATCCTTTGGAACTTTCGATTTTTCACCAAGCTTTTCTTTGAGGGATGGACAGTATGGATGGTTTGTTGTAGGTCCAATCCATGGATAACGGGTTTCGGGTTTCGAACCTGCAGAGCAAACATCGAATGGTGTGACAACTCCTTCAATTTTGCTTATTGCTTCAAGAGCTTTTCTACCAGCTTCTCTCACAGCTTCTTTTGTTTTACAGAAAAACCAGAGGTTTGCACCCATTATGCCGTGAGCGTATCCTATGTAACGTTCAATTATAAAATCTGGAACCATAATCGGAACGATAATGACTTTTCTTCCATATCTTTCCTCAACCCATTCATAACCATCTCCACAGTGACCAACACGTTCCATCATGTCCATTTTGCCTTCAGCCTTTGTTACAGCGTTAAAAAGGGCTGTGAATGGTTTAACTAAAATGTCTTGTCTAATCCTATAGGAAAGTTCCTTCTCAAATTTTATGAGAGATTCTGAAAATGGTTTTTTAGGGTCTATTCCACCCCAAAATTGCAGTATAACCCCTTTACGGTTGTCTGGGGTTTCCTCTTCACTTAACCATTTCTCTATTCCACCCTCAATTCTCCCTATAACTATTGATGGTGTTGCTGTTGCATCCTCCGCTGCCTTCCGCAAGGTTTCCTCATCATCAGCCGTAACTATTACTCTCGTGTATACTCCTTCAAAAGCTTCAGCATAAGTGTCCTCTACTCTTCCATTTTCAACCATTATCCAAGTCCCCCTATAATTTCTCCTCTAACCTCCTTTCTAAACTTGCTGCTCTCCTCAGCTAAAGCCTTCATATTTTCATTTGTCACTAATTTAACTTTAGGAAACTCGTTGGGACTTATACCTGATAAATCATCAAGCAAAGTTTGGCTGATTACACCTTTTACCGTTTTAAAACTCCATTTTTCCACTAATTCTAAAACCTTCTGTTTTCCAAACAAGGTGAAAACCTCAGCAATTACAGCTATTGGAAGACTGCTGTTTGATAAAACTGCAATTTCAGCGTTTTTAACTGCATATTGATTTCCGTTGAAGGAAACTGTTAAACCATCATTTTCCCTTACAAGCTTGAAAGCTTCAAGGTCTGTTATGCTATCTCCAACATAGATAACTTCTGATAATTTGGTTGCAAGTTTTTCAACAATATCCTTAACTGCTTCAGCCTTCTCTATTCCCCCTATAGGGTTAATTTCTAAGAGCATTTTTCCAGATTCCATTTTCAACAATTCATCAAAAAATATTTCATCTAAACGTTGAATTACCCTTTTATCTATATCTGAAAAATCAGTTATTGTCTTCGCTTCAGCTGGAATTTTAATAATCGGCATTTTCGCTATTTCATCCGCCAATTTTTTCAGTTTTTCTCTCTCTTCCTCCGTTATCCGATACTTATTGATCGTCACCCTTGTGCAATAGGTGTTTTCAAAGGGGAAATTAAGAACTTTGCAGAGCGCCTTAATGTAATGTTCATAGCTTGTGCTGATTATGAAAGCTTTAGCTATGCTACGTATATGATTTAGAGTTCTCCTTATATTTGGAATTAAAATTATGTTTTTTGAGGAGAAATCTCGCATTTTTTCATCCGTTACTCCGTAAGCCTTAAGGAAGGGCAACATAAATTTCAAGGTGTTTCCAGGTTTATATTTAGGCCTTTTAAGAACATCTGCTAAAACATCATCATATCTACTTACAACCCTGAAAATTTTTTCACCGTTTGGAACAAAATGGGATGTTAATTCAAAGGCGTTATCATTTTTCGATATTGGCCCCTCACAGTCTGAAATGAAAACCTTCAATTTCCGCCTCCTCTAAGCCTCTCCATATGCTTAACACTTTTGGCTATATGCTCTTTTGACGCTATATCTGTTCTATACCATAATGCTCCACCCTTGATCGCTCTTATGCCTTCTAAAGAAATCTTTCTAGCCTCCTCTATATTATCGCTAACGCCGATAACGCAGACAGTTCTTGATTTAAGAGCATAAGTTTTTCCTTCTCGAAGCTCCATAGAAGCTGGATAAATTTGGATTTTTTCACCATATTTCTCTTTAAGCTTATACGCTTCAGCAAGTTCAACAGGTTTATTAATTTCCTCTTTATTTACAAGGTTTGGAAAAGCTTTCATGTAACCTCCATAGTTTGGAGGAACCTTATATGTGACAACTGTTGCAGCTTTTTTAAGCTCTACCCTTGTGAGATTACCATCAAGAATTTTAAAACAAACATCAACGAAATCGTCTTTCAAAACTGGTAGGATATTTTGGATTTCAGGGTCTCCCGGACGACTGTTATTCTCCAAAATTTTAGGTCCTTCCCTTGTATGTATGAATGCCACATAAAATGGTATTCCTTTAAGGCTTGTATTGTCCTGTTTCCACTCATTAAATATTTTGTTAACTATTTCAATTTCACGTTTTCTATCAGCTTTCGTCATAAATGGTAGAACATCGTCTAAATCCTTGTAAGAACCCATTCCTCCAGTGTTTGGTCCCTTATCATCATTGAAAGCTCTTTTATAATCTCTGGTTTCTGGAAGTGGAACTAGATGTTTTCCATCACAGAAAGCTTGAAAGCTTGATTCTTCCCCTTCTATTTTCTCCTCTATGATAACTGGTCCATATTTGAAGTTTTCAATGAAATGTTCGAAAAGTTGTCCTCTTGTTGTGAAATGGTCTCCCCAAACACCTACGCCTTTCCCAGCGGCTGGCTTGTCAGGTTTAACGACAGCGTTGTTTTTAAGTTCGTCAAGCCATCTATAAACAGCTTTTTTAACGTCTTCAATCGTTTCATAATCTTTCGGATTGAAAACTTTAAACTTCGGATTCACTTCTGGCACTATTTTCTCAAACAATAGTCTCTGCTTAACTTTGCTGGCTTCTATTGCATATTCCTTTGTTGGACAAATCATGGGTATTCCAGTTCTTTCTTCAATAAGGTCTCGGACGCCGTTAATTATTGGTTTTTCAGGACCAACTATTCCAAAGTCTATTTCGTCTTTGTTTGCCTCTGCAAACTTGCAGATTTCATCAACATTTAAGTCTGGAATGACAACATGTTTCACGGATTCTTTTAAGTTGAAGGGGTTACGCTGTTTATCTGCAACGTAAATTTTCACGTCATAGTTTAAGCTTCTCTTTAATGCGTCAACCATGGCTACAGCTCTTGCACCGTAAGAAACAACTAACACACCTACTTTTTCCATAACATCTTCAACCTGGACGACTGACAAAATAAATTTATATTTTAAGGTTAGGCTGTTAAAGCTGGCTTAACAGGTTCAGCCATAAATTCAAGTTTCCCCGACGTCTTCAAAGCGTTTTCAACTTCTTCGTCTGTTGCACCTCGCTTAATTTCTATTTTTTCTTGAAGAGGCTCCAGATGATTTATGTTAGCTCTTCTCCTTTTAACACCGCTTACTTTTTTCGGGCCAGTTACCAAAACGAAGTTTCTGTCTATTATGTCGACTATGATGCATTTCTTTCCAGCTTCCCGTCCAGCCAGTTTAACGCATATTCTTCCAATTTCTATTGCTGGCATAGGAATTACCTCTTAGGGTTTATTAACCATTCAAACATCTATTTAAGTTTCACTTGAACACATAAAGTTTTCAACAATATTGTAAAGAACGCTTGTTCCGAACACAAGGTTTTCAATGGATATTCTCTCATCTATTCCGTGAACCATTTTTAAGATTTCACCATATGGAAGATCCGCCTTCATTGGTTGGAAACCATAGCAGACGCTGCCCACTTTCCTAAAGTAACGTGAATCTGTGCCGCCGGTGAGTAAAATTGGGGCAACTGCACAGGTGGGTTCAAATTCCTTTATGGTGCTTACAATTTGTTTATATAAAGAAGTGTTAGTTGGGGATTCTGAAGGTTCATTTGCTTCAATAACCTCGAACTCAAGTTTTTTTAAATCTACATCTTCTTTTAATACGTTCTTTAGTTCCTCAAGAGCTTCTGAAGGCTTCTGTCCGGGCAATATTCTACAATCAAAAACTGCTTCACATTCAGATGGTATAACATTCTCCTTAACCCCGCCGTGAACAATTGTTGGTGCAACAGTCATTCTTAAAGTTGCCCTTATCTCCTCAGCCATAACCTTATCTCTCTCAGCCACTTTGTCTAAAATGTAATCAGCCATCCCTGGTTTTCGAATGAGAACAGACAATGCTTGTCGTGCAAGTTCGCTTTCCTTTGCCAATTCCTCTAAAAACTGTTTAACTGTTGGCACTATGGTTATTTTTGAACGGTATCTACCGATTTTCTCTAAAATTTTACCCATTCTTAATATGGCGTTATCTGCAGCTGTTGGTATAGATCCATGTCCAGGTGTTCCTTCAGCTTTAATTTTAAACCATAAAATACCTTTCTCAGCCGTTTGAATAGTGTAAACATTTTTTCCATCTATCGGAATGGCTAAGCCTCCTCCCTCGTTTATCACATAGTCAGCCTTAACCTTTTCAAGGTGATTTTGCACAAGCCATCCAGCACCCATTCTTCCCCCTTTCTCCTCATCGGCAGTTGCAGCGAGTATTATGTCGCCTTTAGGTTTCACCTTGTTTCTTTTAAGAAGTTTCATAACCATGATTTCCATGGCTGTCATAGATTTCATGTCAACGGCGCCTCTTCCCCATACAAATCCATCTTTAACAATTCCACTGAAGGGGTCAACGCTCCATTCTTTAGGGTTTGCTGGGACAACATCAAGATGGGAAAGTAAAAGCAAAGAAGGGCTTCTATTCACGCCTTTAATTCTAGTAATAACGCTTCCTCTTCCAGGCGTAGATTCAAAATATTCGCATTTAAATCCTTCCTCTTCCAAGATTTCTCCAACATATCTAGCAGCTTCCGATTCATTTCCAGGCGGGTTTGTGGTATTTATACGAATTAGGTTGCTGAGAACTTCTGTGACTTCATTTTCAACTTCCCTTAAAATCTTGCCGCTCATATTTTTCAACTCAAATGTAAAATATTTTAAATCTTCTAAAGCTTTGTGTTTTAACAGGTTAAATGAAAAGCTCCAATCACCCGTTTTTTCAACTTTAAAAGTTTATTGAACACTTCTGAGGCTTCTTTTGTCGGTTTAGCTATAAATTCTATTCCTTTAGTTTCAAGTATCTGTTTAACTTCAGGTGAAACCTTAACAAGTCCATAGTAGCCTGTTCCAAAAATGAAGAATTCAGGTTTAGGCGTATAAGCTAAAACTTCATCTAAATCTTTAACAGTTAACTTATGTCCCTCCTTCCTCCACCAATTATCCATAATTCTTTCAGGGAAAATTATCAAATCATGATTGTACCTTTTACCATTCACAACCATGACGCCGAAGTCGTAACTCTCAATCATTTTAATCAAAAATAAAATAAGAAAATAACCTTTAAAATCATTTCAGTAAAAGAGAATGAATATGAAAGTTCTCAAAAAAACTTTCTATCA
>PIYF01000055.1 GCA_003601875.1 Candidatus Bathyarchaeota archaeon
GTTTTCCCGACACAAGCCGCATTTAACACATTTTGATTCATCAATAACTGCAAGTTTTGAACCTTTAAAATCTTGGGTTTCCTTAATTTTTGGATGTAAAAGCATGTGAAGGTCTGGGGCGTCAACATCACAGTCTGCAACAACAACGTTTTCCGCTAAAACAGTTAAAGAAGCTGTCAAAGTTGTTTTTCCAGTTCCACCCTTACCGCTTAAAACTGTCAACTGTTTCATTTACCAGCATACTCCTTTACCGTTTCAATAAGCATCTTAAACTTTTCCTTCCATTCTGGAATTTTTAGACTGAACGGTACACCTTGAGAGTAAAGTTCAGCTATCACCCGTTCATATGGAATTTCAAGTAAAACTGGAATTTCCTTCTCCTTACAAAAATCATAAACTTTTCTGTCACCTATACCGGCACGATTTACGATAACACCGAATGGAATATTAATGTCTTCTAAAACTTCAACCGTTATTTTCAAATCATGTAAACCAAACGGTGTGGGCTCCGTGACAAGAATGCAATAGTCACTTCCCTTGACAGTTTCAATAACTGGACAAGAAGTTCCGGGAGGAGAATCAAGAATAACATTTTTATCATTCTTAATCTGTTTTTTAACAGCCTTTATTACAGGAACAGCTAAAGGTTCACCTACTTCAAGCTTCCCGTAAATAAGCTCCAAATTGCCTGCTGAACCAAAATTTAAGGTTCCAATTTTATGTTGTTTTTCACTAATCGCCTTTTTTGGACATATAAGTGCACATCCACCGCAGCTGTGGCAAAGTTCAGGGAAAATCAAAATTTTGTTTGAACCGACAAAAATTGCGTTATATTCGCAGAATTCGCTGCATTTTCCACAATAATTGCAAAGTTTTTCATTCACTGTTGGAACTGGAATGTAAACTGGTTCTTTTCTGTTTATTTTTGGGTTTAAAAGCAGATGTGCGTTTGGTTCTTCAACATCGCAGTCTAAAAGTTGAACATTACTTATGGAAAGCGCCAGGTTCACGGCTACTGTTGTTTTTCCAGTTCCACCCTTACCGCTCGCAACAGCTATGATCATTCTATTTCACTTTAATATGGAGGCGGATATCTCCTTCTCCAACCTCTTCCCATACCTGCACCTCTTCCGTAATGTCCACCAACTGTGGGGGAACCTGTCTCCCTAAGTTCACCTCTCTTAAATTTTTCAACAACTTCCCTTACTGTTCCATAGGCACCCGT
Organism: Candidatus Bathyarchaeota archaeon; assembly: GCA_003601875.1. GTDB lineage: Archaea > Thermoproteota > Bathyarchaeia > Bathyarchaeales > Bathycorpusculaceae > PIYF01. The sequence continues at coordinate 1,226 of PIYF01000055.1, forward strand.
TATAATTCTTATTCCAGCTGCAACTAAAGCTTGAAAAGCGTTTGGTCCAACGTTTCCAGTTATTAAAACTTTTGCACCTTTACTTGCTATTAACTGGGCTGCTTGAATTCCAGCTCCACCCATAGCGTTCATCGCCATGTTTGGAACAGCTTCAAAAGCCATTGTTTCCGAATCGACAAAAATGAAGTATGGGCATCTTCCAAATCTAGGCTCCACTGGAGCATCTAAACTATTTCCAGAAGCCGTTACACATATTCTCATTTCACTTCACTTCTTCTTTACCCTTAAGAAAATTTTCTATCTTTTCCACTATTTCTATAAATGCTTTTGTTGCAGGCGAATCTTTATGTTCAACTATGAATGGAACTCCCTTATCTGAATCTTCACAGATTTCAGGGTCTATCGGGATGCTTCCGAGAAACGGAACATTCAACTCTTTAGCTATTTTTTGTCCCCCACCAACTTTAAATATGTTTATCCTTGCTCCACAATTTGGACAGATAAACCCGCTCATGTTTTCAATAACTCCGATAACGGGAATATTCAATTTTCTTGAAAAAGTAACAGCCTTTTTAACCACAATTTGAGAAACTTCAGATGGGATTGTAACTATAACGTTACCATCCATTTCGGGTAAAAGCTGCATAACACTTAAAGGTTCATCACCGGTTCCTGGTGGAAGATCTATTAACAAAAACTCTAAATCACCCCATACAATGTCGGATAAAAATTGTCTAATTGCATGCATTTTTAATGGTCCACGCCAAATAACAGGTGACTGCTCATCTGGCAGGAGAAAGTCCATAGAGACAACCTTTATTCCCAGTGGGCCTACTGCTGGAAAAATTCCTGGCGGTCCAGCTTGAAGTCTTTGTCCATGAAGCCCTAACATTTTTGGTATGCATGGCCCATGCATGTCAGCGTCTAAAATTCCAACTTGTCCATTGTATCCATGCATTGCAAAAGCCATAGCGAGGTTCACTGTGACTGTGCTTTTTCCCACTCCACCCTTCCCACTTATAACTGCTATTTTATGTTTCACCTTACTCATTCTCATTTTAACTTTTTCCTGTTGCTCCTGAAGTTGTTTTCTGTAATCTGCCTGCACCTTTGCCTTTTCACTCATATAAGCACATCCTTAAAGCCGAGGTTTAATAAATAAACCATATTAAATAGTTTTTGTTTAATTTTTAAACAAAAGGATGATTTGGAACTTGGATGAAATAGATAAGAAAATAATTTCACAACTCCAAATAGATGGTCGAGTATCTCTGAAAAAACTGTCAGAGATAACTGGGCTTTCAAACACAGGCGTTAAGAAAAGATTAAACAAGCTTGTCCAGAATGGTTTAGTGAAAATTTCAGCCCTCGTTAACGCTGAGGTGTTGAAACTTCAGACAGCTTTAGTTTTAATGGAAGTTGAGAGTTCAGATGCAATGAACCGTTTGATAGAACGTTTTAAAAATTGTCCAAGAGTTGTGAATTTGTTCACAACTTTAGGAGGTTACAACCTTGCAGCTTTAATAGTGGCTGAGAACAGAGGAACATTAGAAAGCATTTCAATAGAGAAATGTTCACTGCGAAGTGGAGAGGGAATAAGAAGGTCGGAATTTTACCCGATAAGCGAAATACATTATTCACCATTCATATTCTTAAGAGAATACTTAATCATTCATGTTCAAAACAAGGCAAAAATTGCTCCATGCAACGTGGATTGCGGTCCATGTTCACGTTATATAGCTAACAAATGCGTCGGCTGTCCAAGCACATATTATTATAAGGGACCTCTTTAACAGAAATTATAAACGTTAAAGTGTTTATCAAAAGATGTGAATTACCATGTTAAGTAGAGATGAAGCCTTACAACTAGTTAAGGAGAACGTTTCAAAGGAAAACATTGTTAAGCACATGCTTGCAGTTGAAGCTATTATGAGAAGCCTTGCAAAACATTTCAGTGAAAATGAAAACATTTGGGGATTAACCGGATTGCTTCACGATATAGATTATGAGAAAACAATGGATAATCCTGAAAAGCATGGGTTAGTAGCTGAAGAAATTTTAAAAGGAAAAGTTTCTGAAGAAATTTTAAGAGCAATAAAAGCACACAATTTCGAACATACTGGAATTACGCCTGAAACAAGAATGGAGAAAGCGTTAATAGCGTGTGATGCAATTTCAGGCCTTTTAATCGCCTGTGCTTTAGTGATGCCGTCTAAAAAACTTGAGGATGTGAAAGTTAAAACTGTGAAGAAGAAATTTAAGGATAAAGATTTCGCTAGAGGAGCTGACAGAAAAAGAATATTATTCTGTGAGGAGATAAATGTTCCAAAAGAGGAGTTCTTTGAAATAGCTTTAAACGGATTAAAACAAATTGCTTCAGAATTGGGATTGTAAACTATTCACCAATAATTTCCACCATAACTCTTCTGGTTCTGGGTCCGTCAAGCTCAAGGAGAAATATGTTCTGCCATGGTCCTCGAATAATTTTTCCTCTTTGAATTGGAAATATTTTTGTAGGTCCAATATATGTTGATGCTAGATGAGCATCTGCATTATCATCAACTTCATTATGAAGCCATCCAGCGTCCTTTGGAAAATCTTCTCGAATTTTTCTTACAATGTCTTTTTTAAGGCCTTTTTCATGCTCGTTTATTATTATGGCTGCTGTTGAATGAACTGTGTGGATTACGCATAATCCGTTTGTTATTTCGCTTCGATTTATTATATCTTCAACCTTACCTGTGATGTCGATAATTTCTGTTCTTTCATTCGTCTGAATTTGAATTTCTTTGAATAAAACTTTCATTTTAAACTTCCTCAATTATTATATAACGTAATTTATCTTGGAAAATAATAAAAACTTAATGAGTTATCTACTTGTTTAAGGATGTGATGGAATGTCTATTGAGAAAGATTTTGCTTTTAATTGGATTGAAACAAATAAGAAGCGGATTATTGAAATAAGTGATAAAATATGGGAATTCGCTGAACTAGGATTAATTGAATTCAAATCTTCAACTCTCTTGGCAAATGAACTGGAGAAAAACGGGTTTAAAGTTGAAAGGGGAATAGCTGATATGCCAACAGCTTTCTTAGCTAAATGGGGTGAAGGAAAACCAGTTATAGGAATAATGGGTGAATATGATGCTTTACCAGGATTATCACAGAAGAAAGTTCCATGGAAAGAACCGTTAGAGCCTGGAAAACCTGGACATGGATGTGGACACAATATTCATGGAACAAGCGGGATGGCAGCAGCTATAGCTGTAAAAAAAGCCATGGAAAAATATGGAATAAAAGGCACTGTCAAATTCTTTGGTTGTCCAGCTGAAGAAAATTTTTCAGGCAAAGTGTTCATGGTTAGAGCCGGATACTTCGATGATGTTGATGCAGTGATAAGTCATCATCCAAGCACGATGAACGCGGCTTCTTTAATGAGTAGTTTAGCGGTGAACTCTGTTAAATTTCATTTCTATGGCAAGGCATCTCATGCTGGTGGTTCCCCAGAGCAGGGTAGAAGTGCTTTAGACGCTGCGGAACTGATGAATGTAGGTGTAAATTATCTTAGGGAGCATATAATTCAAGATGCAAGAATTCATTACATAATTGAAAAGGGAGGAGATCAACCGAACATTGTTCCACCCTATGCCAGAAGCTGGTATTACATAAGGGCTCCTGAAAGAGACCAAGTTGAATTCATATATAATTGGGTTCTCGACATAGCTAAGGGAGCAACACTTATGACGAGAACTAATATGAAAACAGAGTTTATTGAAGGATGTTACAATTTAATTCCGAACAAAACAATTTCGGAATTAATCGTAAAAAACATGCGGGAGGTAGGACTTCCAAAATACAGTGATGAAGATTTAAAGTTTGCCGAAGAAATCGCTAAAAGCATTACTCCAGAAATGAAAATTTCACAGTTGAGGAAATCTAAACGTCCAGGATGGGAGAAACTCATAGATAAACTGATAGATGACGAGGTTCCAAATCCTTGGGGTGAAGGTGAAATCAGCCATGGAAGCACGGATGTGGCTGATGTAAGCTGGAAAGCGCCAACCGTAGAGTTTAACACTGCAACTTGGGTTTTAGGCACACCAGCCCATTCATGGCAAGCTGTGGCGCAAAACGCTGTTGGAATCGGACATGCATCGTTAATATTTGCTGCCAAAGTGATGGCTGCTACGGTTCTTGACCTCTTAACGAGGGAGGAAATTTTAAAGGAGGCTAAGGAAGAACATAGAAGAAGGCTGGGAAGCAAAAAGTATAAGTCACCAATACCTCCCGATCATAAACCTCCATTAGATGCTTGGGAGAAATAATTTAACGTAATTCCCTTAAAACTCTTGCAAGAACCATGCGAGCCAGAATTACGGTTCACCGTTATTTCCCCTAAGGCATTGCATTCATCGATTGATTGTTAAACATTAGGAAGTAGGGATTAAATCTTATATTATACTTACAAATACCTTTTAAAGGAAGGTGTTCAAAACGCCAAATGGATATATGAACAAAATTTTGAAAGTAGACTTAACTGCGAAAACTCTTAAGATTGAGCCGATTTCTGAGGAGATCGCTAGAAAATACTTGG